>NZ_DAIUEH010000039.1:0-57959 GCF_036845245.1 Methylobacter sp. | reverse complement strand
ACCAACTTTGGGTTGAATTGACGACACTTAAAGTCTAATTTTGCGTAAGTCCTAACTTTATCAAACAGATCTTTTCACAATTTAGCCATCAACGAATGGGCATGAGCATATTGCGGAGGATGTCGAGACCACGCCTTCCGAATGGCATGCCAGCCCGATTTTTCAGCGGCATTTGTTCAGTAAAGCAGGAGTTACTTAAACACTTGATTTCAGGTTTTTTCGAGGCTACAGAAATTATAAATCCAGTCTGGCCTTAAAATAAAAATGCCGTGCCAATACGGTGCGTTCATAATCGCCTAACTGCAAATCCGGATTGAATTCAATATGCTGTTCGATCAAATTATCGCCAACCAGTGAAAGCTCTAAATTCCGTACCGGTCTATATGCCAAGCGCAAGTTCAGACTGGTGTAATCACCTACCTGTTTTTCATTGACGTCGGCTAATTTGCCTACATATCTAAGCCAAAAATCCAACTCCAGATTATTTAAAATATCAAAGGATGAGCGTAAGCTGAATTGATTTTGCGGGGTTCCATAGATTTGTTGTTTTAAGCGACCATCCGAACGTCTAAATCTCTCTTCAAGAAAGCCGTAAGTTAAATTCAATTTCCAATAGTCAGCCGCTTGCCATGTGCCCGATAATTCAGAGCCATAGGTATAGCCTCGGACGTCATTAATCAATCCCACCGGCTGCAAAATATAAGGCGTACCTGCTTCCGATACTGCGATACTCGGCGTTCCGGGGACATACAACTGCAATCTGCTGTAGTCATTATAAAATAAAGCGAGATCGGCGCTGACTTTTGAGGCTTGAAAACGATAGCCCATCTCGTAGGCTACAACTTCTTCGGATTTAAATGTATTCGGCATCAAGGAAGCTTGACCTAGAACTTTTACCGGCAAATTTCCGGTTTGAGCTGAAGGAGGCGCCGTCTGTAACCAAATATCCATTTCTTCTTTGCTGCGAGCGGGCGTCGTTCCCGCTTTCGAAACCGCAGTCCAAACGCTGTGATTGTTGTCAGGACTCCAAATCAGCCGTGTATTGGGAAGAAATTGCAAGCCGGAAAAATCATTATGTTCCAGTTTACTGCCAATGATGAACTTTAACCTGTCGGGAATCAGCGTCATCTCATCTTGTACAAAACCATTGTACAATTTGTAAGCACTACTGTCGGGGTTGAACTGATAAAGGGCATTGTTGCTATATTGGTCTTGAATAAATCGATATCCACCGCCCAGGATGAGATCATGCCGATCAAAAAGTTTTAGGTGGTACTGAGAATCCAGATCAAATTGATGAAAGTTAGAAGGCAGATAAAATTCATGCTGTTGATAATCATAATAGGCCTGCAAGGAAAAATCGGAGTCGGCAGACAATGTTTTATCCCAACGGCTTAATAAACTCAACATAGTGCTGTCTTCTTGATTACGCACGGCATTAACATAAGGAGCTGTTAATGACGGATTTTGCGATTGGTCCTTAAAGCGGCCGCGAAAAAAATTACTCTGAATTTTCACTGCATCGTCATCGCCATCCGACAAGTCCAGTTGTACTCCGCCTTGTTGCGCATCCCAACCATCATAAGAATCAGCTCCGCTGGTATTCACATAGCTATCGTGTTTTTTACTCTGGACATGGACCCTACCGAAACTATGCTTATCGATTTGAAAACCATAGCGGGCCGAACCGAAGACCTGCTCGTCCCCTGCTGTAACGCTTAGTTCAGTACCCTGAGTTTTTTTTGCATTTTTACTGATGATATTGATAACCCCATTGACCGCATTCGCCCCCCATAAAGTCGCTCCAGGGCCGCGAATGACCTCAATACGCTCAATATTTTCCATCAGCATGTCCAGCGTTTCCCATAATGTTCCGGAAAAACCTGGAAAAAAAAGAGTTCTACCGTCCATTAACACCAGTAATTTATTTGCGGTACGGTCATTAAATCCACGTATAGTGACGGCCCATTGATTAGCATTAATGCGGGCAACTTGCAGGCCGGGTGCCATTCTAAGCGCTTCGGGGATGCTGGTCGCACCGCTACGGCGGATGTCTTCGGCTGAAATGACAAAAATAGCGGCCGCTGAATCTTTCACATTTTGTTTTTTCTTGCTAACGGAGGTAGTAATACTTAACGCCATGACTTGCTCAAGCGGCATCGCCAATAAATCCTCGGAAGAAAGGGCATTTATCGGGCGCTGATCCTCTGCATAACAGTTCAGGCTGAGAAATAAAGCAGAGATACATACCTGCAATTTTGTATTGACGCTAGGCATTCTTAAATTACTGGAAAACTATTCTGAATAACTTATCTTAGTGTAATTTTTGTATTATGTTCTATTTGCCTGAGGAGTTAAAGCCATTGACTTGTTTGTTGGAGAACGATCAAGCCCGGCTGGGAGCATAATTATCCGACTTAGTTGTATTTAAATGGGTTTATAGTCAATACGTAAGCATGATTAAGTTATGTAATTAGGCTATGACAGTAAAAAGGCCGATTTTGTTTACTATCAATTTAATGCTAATGTTTCATCTGCGCCTTAAAAGGCTCAGTTTATACAAATTCAGTTGCTCACTTTCAAAAGAAATAAGTTAATGAAGAGACTTGGCTTTTACGCATCCATGATGAACGCGGACCTCATTATCGAAAACTTCGATATAGGATTAACGGATTACACTGATAATATCGAGACCATATGTTAAACAAATTACCGCTAGGCTTCACAGGGCGCTGGTTCAGTAAGTCATATTTGACAGCAGTATCTCATCACAACCGTATAATAAATGTGCTACATGATTGGCGTATTTAGATGTTGGCAACTAAAAAGCACACTCACCCGCAAAATAACTTTGGATATATGTTGAGGCGATAACCGTAAAAACCCGGGAATTGTACTTGGCCTTTGGTTTAATCTAATTAATGTCTTCAAACAGACCAACTGTATTTATATTGCTGTGCCTCGCTATCGATTTAAGCGCTAATTTCCAATCGGTAATTAGACTTGCGTCGGTGATGCGTCGTAGCTTGATTTTATTTGCGTTGGCGTTATTGTCTGTATGGAATACCAGTGTTGCCGAAGAGCCACCGGAGCGGGAATCGCAAATTACTGTCGCGTATTTGTATCATTTCACCAAGTTCACCGAATGGCCGACTGTTTCGGCGGTTTTCCATTATTGTGTTTATGATAATGCTAATTTTACTAATCTGCTGCAACAGACCTATAGTGGTAAAACTATCGGTGATGCAAGCATTGACGCTAAAAATATCAACAGCCAATCCAAGTTAGACGATTGCCAATTAATTTATTTTCCCGAACCCGGGCCTGCCGATTTCCTGAAAAAAGTTAGTCAATACCCCATCTTGTCGGTTGGATCACAGAAAGACTTTACGGAACTGGGTGGAATTATTTATCTATATGAAGAAGACCAAAAAATACGTTTTTATGTCAATAATGCAACAGCAACAAATGCAGGGTTGAAAATCAGTTCGCAATTGCTCAGACTTTCCAAGGAACCCTAATGTTACCGAACCGATCCATTAAATTTAAATTAATGTTCATTACGGTACTCAGCAGCAGTATTGCGTTGTTGACGTTCAGCTGTGTGTTGTTGTTTTACGAGATAACATTTGTTGAAAAAAACCTGATTAACAATCTACAGACTCAAGCGGATATCATCACAGAAAACAGCTTGGCATCGCTGGCTTTTATGGATGAACCCACGACAAAAAAGACTCTGGGCGCATTAAAGCATAACCCCGATATTCTTTATGCCGGCCTCTATAATAAATCGCAAAACCTGTTGGCAAGTTATCAGAAGTCCTCATATCACACATCTGAAACATTGCCTTCCGAACCGCTGGGCAATGCCCCGCAATTAATAAAAGGCGAGAATTTTGTTCAAATAATCCAGCCGGTACGATTGGACAATGAACTGCTGGGCTATTTGCTGATACGCGGAAGCTTTGAATCGCTTCACGAAAAACTGCATAACTATGCCTTCACTACCCTGCTGGCATTCGGCATTGCGTTGCTTGTCGCCCTAACATTGTCATTACGGTTACAGCGGATTATTTCCGGACCTATTATTCGAATAGCCAAATTTATTAACCGTGTCACCGAGTCGAAAACTTATACGGTACAGGCAAAAAAAGAAACCGATGATGAATTGGGGATTTTGGTTGAAGCGTTTAACCGAATGCTTATGCAGCTTGATGTGAGTCTACAAAAGCGTGATGAAGCGGAACAGGCATTGGCTCATCATCTGGAGCATTTACAAGAAACTGTTAACGAGCAAACCAAAGATTTACAACAAGTGGCTGCCACGGCCGATGCGGCAAACCGTTCCAAATCGGATTTCCTCGCCAACATGAGCCACGAAATTCGCACCCCGATGAATGCTATCATCGGCATGTCGAATCTGGCGCTACGCACTGATTTAAGCGCCAAGCAAAGAGGTTATCTAGCCAAAATCGACAGTGCAGCGCAATCACTGCTTCGTATTATTAATGACATTCTGGATTTTTCCAAGATTGAGGCAAGCCAGCTGGATTTGGAGTATTCGCCTTTTTCGTTAGACCATCTTTTAAATAATTTGGCTGACTTAGTCGGTTTCAATGCCGAGGAAAAAGGCTTGGAAATCATCTTTTATGTTGCGCCGAATGTACCGACCCGCTTACTGGGCGATCCATTACGCTTGGGACAGATTCTCTTAAACTTGACCAATAACGCGATCAAATTTACCGAGAAAGGAGAAATTGTGATTTCTATTTCCGCTGAGCTCATTGATGACCAGCAATGCCGCCTGCATTTCGCCATTCGCGATAGCGGCTTAGGTATAACACCTGAACAAATTCAAGGACTGTTTAAACCTTTTGTACAGGCGGATAGTTCGATCACCCGTCAATATGGAGGAACCGGATTGGGTTTAGCCATTTGTCATCAATTGGTCGGTTTGATGAATGGGGAAATATCGGTCGAGAGTGAACCCATGCAAGGCAGTACTTTCCGCTTCAGTGTTTGCCTTAAAGTGGAGCCAACATCAGAAGTATCGGCGCTCCCGCCTGCTGATTTCCAGGGAAAACGGATCTTGGTAGTGGACGACAGCGTTATTGCGCGGGAAATGTTGTCTTTCATGCTTAGCTCCTTGGGTTTTTTGGTAGAGAGCACGGATTCCGGCATTCAAGCGTTGGAATGTGTCCGTATCAAACAGGAAGCCGAACAACCCTTCGACCTCATATTGATAGACTGGCGCATGCCCGATATGAACGGCATAGAAGCGGCATCAAGAATCAAATCCCATAGCGGGTTGGCGACTCCCCCCGCTATTTTGCTGATCACGACGTTTTGCGGTGAGGATCTGGCCTATCAGGCCCAACAAGCCGGATTGGACGGCTTTCTCCTGAAACCCATTACGGAAGCAGCATTGATCAACTCGATCAGTACGCTTTTCGGTCTGTCCAAATCGGAACCCGCAACCCATAAACGGCAAATCGGTGAGGATTTATCGTTTATGGGTTGCAGAGTGCTGCTGATAGAGGATAATGCGTTCAACCGGGATGTCGCTATCGAGATGTTACAAGCGATGGATCTGGAAGTAGATTATGCGCTCAACGGCCAGGAGGGCATTGAGCGGCTGAATACCGACACTCTTTACGATCTTGTATTGATGGATATTCAAATGCCGGTCATGGATGGACTCAAAGCAACCCGTTTGATCCGTGACAACCCGCGTTTCGCTGATTTACCCATCATCGCTATGACCGCCCATGCTATGGCGGAGGATCGTGCAAAAAGCCTTGCGGCCGGAATGAATGATCACATTACCAAACCGGTTAATCCAAGCCAGCTTGCGGCAGTCCTACAGCACTGGCTTGGCAAAGGGGCCGCAACAACGGAAGCTCCCCATTCACCGGAGCAACCCGAAATCGTCGGCAACCTCGAGTTGCTCGACATAGGCAAGGCTCTTGAATATGCCGACCATGATGAGGACAAAATGCGTAACAGGCTGATTAATTTTTATTCTTCCTACGCATCAATATCAGAACAACTGGATGATATGGTCTTAAGCGGCGATTATGATGGCCTAAAGCGAATGGCCCATTCGCTAAGGTCGACTGCCGGTTATATCGGCGCCTTGGGTTTGCAGCTTGCAGCCTCGCAATTCTGGACCATCGAAGTACCTACACAACAACACACAGCATCGCTAAAGCAAGAATTGCAAGCGGTGTTGGCTGCGATTTTGTCTCATATTCTTGCTCACACAGAGGTAAGCCCGGTGAAAAGTGCACCTAACAACTTTACCGAAACACTGAAAAAAATTGAAACATTGATACGCACAGGAGATGCCCGTGCCTCGGTCAAACTGATTGAGCTTGAGCATAGCATGATCGGCAATCCGCTGGTCGCTGAGCTTACCGCTATCCGTGACGCTTTCGATGAACTGGACATCGATCTCGCTTTAAGCAAATTGGCAACCCTACTTGAAAACCAGGAAGGACGCCATGACCAATAGGCAACGCATTCTGATCGTCGATGATGAAAAATTCAACCGCCAGATTTTGAGTGAGTTACTGCTCCCGGATTATGAAGTGTTCCTAGCCAAAGATGGCGATCAAGCAATCGCTCGCGCCAGAGCTACGCCGTCGCCGGATCTTATTTTGTTGGATGTGATAATGCCCGGCATGGATGGCTACGAAGTACTACGCCGCTTGCGTGCCGACGAACGCACCCGGGATATTCCGGTCATGTTTGTAACCGGCATGTGCGAAGCGGACGATGAGGCCAAAGGTTTGGATATGGGTGCCGTCGATTATGTCTTAAAGCCGTTCCGGTCTGCGGTAGTCCGCGCCCGAGTGCGTAATCACATGAACTATATCTGGCAACGCAAGCAGCTTGAGCGCGATGCGTTTATCGATAGTCTAACAGGTATTCATAATCGCCGTAGCTTTGACCAGACCGTGGACATCGAATGGAAACGTGCAGTCCGCCATGGCAAGCAGCTTTCCGTGGCGATGGTAGATATCGATTATTTTAAGCAATACAATGATACTTACGGGCATGGCGCTGGAGATGAGGCGCTACGGCTGATTGCTAAGACGATGTTGAAGATAGTTAACCGTTCCGGCGAGCTGATAGCCCGTTACGGCGGTGAAGAGTTTGTGGTCCTGCTACCGGAAGTTGGGCGTGACGAAGCCGTCCGGATTGCAAAACGGATTCGTCATTCGGTAGAGACGCTGGGCATTAATCACGAAAAATCCAGTGTCGCTCCTGTTGTAACGATTAGTGTGGGAGGCATTTCGATGATGCCTTGCACAAATAGTACTGTTACCGATTTACTTGCATTAGCCGATGAGCAACTGTATCTGGCGAAGCGATCGGGACGAAATTTGGTAAGTTGGGAATCGTCTAATCTTTCGCCCTAACCCATCTCGGTTCACTCACGGTAAGAAATATTCTTGAAATGAACATCAAAAACCGCTTTGTATGCTGCTTGGCATTATGCAGTCCATTTACAGCGTCCGCCCTGGACGAAAATACAGCCCTGAAAGTTACCCCGCTGCTCAAGACGACCACCAGCTGGGATGGTAAACCCATCGTCTATCCCAAAGGACAAAGCGAAGTTACTGCACTGATCGTTGAAATTGCACCGGAGGCCGAGACCGGTTGGCACGAACACCCGGTGCCTGCATTTGGCTATATGATGGAAGGCGAACTGGAACTAAAGCGTGCCACAGGCGAGGTTAAAATCCTCCATCAAGGCGACGTTTTGCCCGAGTCCGTAGGCGTATTGCACAATGGCCGCAATATAGGCGAAGAGCCGGTCAAGATTCTGGTATTTTATATGGGTGAAGTCGGTAGCAAACTTAGCATTGCGCACCCTGAATTTGCTCCCCAGTCATTGCCAAGTTCTGAAAAGTAATACCCCTTTATCTTTGCCCCGACAAGCGCCAAAATTATCATTAAATTTTGCTTCCATCATCAGAACTCCTCCCATACGCTATTATCGTAGTCCGGCTTTTTTAATGCAGCGGGCATCGTACGTTGTGATGCCGCCCGCGTAGCGACCGGCACTTTTTTACCCGATTCGATTGTTTTAGCAGGAACGGAAGCACCTTCCGAGCGTACTTTAAAGAAACTGAGCAGCCGGGTCATATTAGTGGACTGTTCACTCATCGCAATGCTGCCTGCGGCGGCCTGCTCCGCCATCGCCGCATTTTGCTGGGTAATATCGTCCATTTGGGCCACCGCCTGATTGACTTGCTCGATACCCGCCGACTGCTCTGAGCTGGCACCTGAAATATGCGCAACAATACCGCCGACTTTCTGAACGCTTTCGACAATTTCAGTCAGCGCGGCACCGGTTTCGTTAACGAATGACGTGCCGGCCCGAACTTTATCGACACTAGTCTGTATCAACTCTTTGCTCTGCTGTGCAGCGCTTGCGCTCCGTTGAGCCAGATTACGAACTTCCGTTGCCACAACCGAAAAGCCGCGCCCATGCTCTCCGGCCCTGGCGGCTTCTACAGAGGCGTTTAATGCCAACAGATTGGTCTGAAATGCGATTTCATCAATTACGCCGATAATTTCAGAAATTTTATTGCTGCTGACATTTATTTCCTGCATTGCTGCGATAGCTGACTTAACGACGTCGCCGCCTTTTTGCGCCAATTGGCTGGCTGAATTAACAACCTCTGTCGCCTGGATGGTATTTTGCGCATTATTTTTTACAGTACTGGCCAGCTGCTCCATGCTGGCGGCAGTTTCTTCAAGGCTGGCCGCCTGTTGTTCCGCGCGGCTGGAAAGATTGTTATTGCCGCTTGCCATTTCCTGCGCTGAACTGTCTATAAAGTCGGCCGTATCCCTGATGTGAATAATAAAATCGCTCAATTTTGCCATGGTGGCATTAATATTATTTTTGCATTCCGCATAAACGCCTTGATATTCACCGGTGATGGCAGCCGTTAAATCGCCTTCAGCCATATTTTCCATGACCCTGTTGACATCACTGAATACGCTTTCAATGACATCGGCCAATTCATTGATGCCGGATGACAAAACTTCGGCAAAGCCTTGTTTGTCGCCCATGTTGATCCGCGTACTCAAATCACCGGTTTTAACATCCTGCACTAATTGTCCAATCTCCTGCTCGATTCTTACCTCAGGCGTCCTATTTTGCCATTCAGCAACAAAACCGATGCGTTCGCCTTCATTATTAATAACCGGGCTGGCAATCACATGCATATGCTGACCTGCAATCAGCATTTTGGCGCTATACGGTCGCGTTAAGCTGTTTAACAGACGTCGCTGATGTAAAGGGTCCTTATGAAAACTGTCGATATTTGTGCCCCGCATTTTATCGGCATCGAAACTCGGCAACTGTGTACGGATGTCATGCTCTGCGGCCTTAAACAAACGCTGAACGCTATTATTGGTATAAATAATTTCAAGATTGGTATTGGCCACCATCACACCGGATTGAACATTATCCAACGCCTGGTTAATCTGCATGGCTTTTGCAGCATCCTCCCTGGCTTGAGCCAAATCCATATTCAGATTCACTTCCATTGAATAAAAAGCACGTTGGAAATCGCCAATCAGATCATCCCGGCTTAAATCGTGCGCATGTCCAAACCTTTTCTCGGCCAGCAGATAAGCGATCTCGATGGTTTTATTCAGCATCGTGGTAAAGCTATGAACGACACTGAAGCTTATCGCCGATGCCATCGCGACTGCCGCGGCGACCCCGGACAATAGCAAATAATCCTGCGCTAAAAACAACTGGTACATCCAGTAAGAAACAGGACTCAGCAGCACGGCCAATGCAACGACCATTTTTTTCCAGGCTTCTATTTCGTTGATTGATTTAGCCATTGCCGCTAAACCCGTCGGTTTTATCGTTGCTTTTTTTGCCTCGATCAGCCGGAACAAATGCTCTGCTTCCCGGATCTGTTCGGGGCTTGGAGCGCGTCGAACCGAGATATACTCATGAACCTTGCCATTCTTGAATACCGGTATTGCATTCGCTTCCACCCAGTAATAATCACCGGATTTGGTCCTGTTTTTGACTATGCCTTTCCAGGGTCTAAGCGCTTTTAAGTCCTCCCATAAATCTTTAAAAGCGGCCGCAGGCATATCCGGGTGACGAACGATATTATGTTCCGCGCCAATCAGTTCATCACGGGTAAAGCCGCTGATATTGACAAACTCATCATTGACATAAGTAATAACGCCTTTTAAGTCAGTTCGTGTAATGAGTATCGCGCCTTTTTTCATTGACACTTCCTGATTAGTCACAGGCATATTTATTCTCATTTAAACCTCACCTTACGTACTAAGAATTGACTATCGCATTGATACATTTTTAGCTGACTGCCCGGAATGATTTCCAAAAATGCTCAACCCAGTAAACGCGAAAACTTGTTGAATAAACTTTCTTTGGCTTTATGGATGCTGTCGTTAGGACAGACTGTCACGCACAGGGGATCACCATCGCTCAGGCATTTGTTGCATAATGCGGTGTCGATAACATAAGCATCCTCGGTCTGGAAAATGGCTTCACTTGGGCACTCGGGCTCACAAACACCGCACCGGGCACATATATCTTCATTAATAATTAAAGTCATACGTTGCTCATACCTAAATTTGTAGATTAAACAGGGGGATAAAATCAGAGAAAAAACCGGACACGATCACTGTTGACTAAAAAATTTCCTGCCCGATAAATAAATTCATACCGTCAAACTGACAAACTGGTGGCTCAAGCCAATTTTCGATTCACGAGAGGCTTCGCCAAATATTTGATCCAACAGCAACTCAGCAAACGCCTCTGCCGGTACCGGCGGGCTTTTGAAGTAACCTTGATAGATATCGCAACCTTTTTCTTGCAGGAACTCCAGCTGCTCCAGTGTTTCCACGCCCTCGGCCAGGACTTTGAAGCCCAGAATATGCCCCATCGCGATAATCGTCGCGGCAATTTCCATATCGTCTTGAAGATGGGGAATATCATCGATAAAGCTCTTGTCGATTTTCAGCACATCCAGCGGAAAGTGCTTCAAATAAGCCAGCGACGAAAAGCCGGTACCGAAGTCGTCAATCGCAAGCCGTATACCCTGAGCACGCAGCTGGTTCAGAAGCGCCGTAACATTACCCTGGTTTTCCATCAATCCACTCTCGGTCATTTCCAGCTCCAGGTGTTTAGCTGGAAAGCCTGTTTCATTCAGTGCTGTAGCAACTAATGCGCTAATATCGCCGCGACGGAACTGGTGGGGAGAGACATTGACTGCCAAAGTTAGCGGCGGGAAGCCCGCATCCAGCCATTGTTTGCCTTGGCGGCAGGTTTCCCGCAGTACCCATGCGCCAATTTCCAGGATCAGCCCCGTTTCCTCGGCAATCGGGATAAAACGGAGGGGGGGAATTAATCCTTCTACCGGGTCCAGCCAGCGAACCAACGCTTCGGCGCCGACTATGCGCCCACTTTCAATGTTTACTTGAGGCTGGTAGAAAACACGTAATTCCCCTTGCTTGATTGCATGACGTAGCCGGGTTTCCAACGCAATCCGTTCACGGGCTGCAAGCGTCTGCTCTTCTGAGAAATAGGCATAGCAGCCGCGCCCGTTATGTTTGGCTTGATACAGCGCGGCATCGGCGTGATCCATCAGCGCGCCATAGCCGTCGCCGTGTTCCGGGTGCAAGCTGATGCCGATGCTGACGCCGATCTGGACATCGTTGTTTTGATTTAGTTGAAAAGGTTTATTTAAGGCAGCGATGATTTCTTCAGCCAAGCGGGCCGCATCTTCCTGATGTGTAATGTCTTCGAGCAAAACAACAAACTCATCGCCGCCCAGACGGGCTACCATATCTACGTCGCGCAATCTGGCCGAGATGCGTGCAGCGACCTGTTGCAGCAACTCGTCGCCGGCCAAGTGGCCGCAGCTGTCGTTGACTACTTTAAAGCGATCCAGGTCAAGCATTAGCAATGCCAATTGCTTACCCTCACGCCGATCCACTTCGATGCTGTGTTTAAGACGTTCCTGCAATAGCCGGCGGTTAGGAAGCCGCGTAAGCGGATCGTAAAATGCCAGCTGACGAATCTCCTCCTCCGCGGCCTTGCGTGAAGAAATATCGGAGAACGAGGCAACGTAATTATTGACCCGTTTACTCATATCATAGGCTTCCTTACTCGCCGTGATAATAAGCCATTCGGGATACACCTCACCGTTTTTACGTCGATTCCATATTTCGCCCTGCCAGACGCCGGTACTATTGATGGTCTCCCACATCTGAGCGAAAAAAGCCCTGTCGTGCCTCCCGGAACTGAGCATATGCGGCGTTTTACCGATGGTTTCCTCGGCGCTGTAACCGGTGATCCGGGTAAAAGCCTGATTGACCTTGAGGATGACTTTATTGGCATCGGTAACCAGCATCGCATCCTGCAATTCAAACGCCGTGGCGGCGATGCGAAGATCGACCTCATCCTGTTTTTGGCGGGTAATGTCGGTAATGAAACCATGCCAAAGTACCGATCCGTCAGTCTGCTGCTGCGGTAGCGCATTGCCGAACAACCAACAGACCGATGCATCGTCAAACTGCAAGCGGTATTCCTGCCGCCATGGCGTTAAGTCCCGCGCCGATACTTTAAAGGAAGTCTTGAAGTTTTCCAGGTCATCCGGATGCAAGCAGGCAAATATCTTGCCCGCATCAGCCCGGACTTCCTCAGGGCTAATCCGGTAGATGGTACGAATGGCTTCGTTGGCGTAAGGGATACGGGAACTGCCGTCAGGAAATAGCTGAAACTGGAACACCAGTCCCGGCACCTGGCTGGCTATTTTCTGGAGCCGATCCAATGCATCCAAGCTTGCCTGTTCGGCCTTCTGGCGTTCAATGACCTCTTTCGCCAGTTGCATGGTGCGTGATGAGAGCGAATCGTACATCGAAAGCATGGTTTCGATCAGTACCCGCATCGCTCCGCTCATTTCCTGGTCGGCTTGCTCCTTAGCCTTATTTAACGGTACACCCGACTGCACCGCCAACACCACCTTGGCCATGCGCATATCGGTATCCAGAATATGAAAAGCCAGCCATTGGGTCAGGAAAGTAATAATCTCCTCGACCACCTGATCCGACGGGCTGATATTCTGCTCACCCATCATGGTGTTGACTTTAGTCAGGAACCTGCTGTGATCGCTTTTATGGTTTGCTTCCCAAGTATCTTCAGGAAAGACTGTGTGCCAAATAGTTTCTTCAGCCTGAAAGTGGCAGATCGTATAATCAAACAAATCCTTGAAAACATTAGCCAAAGTAGGCATGTCGGATTGATGGACCAGATGACCGGCAAGCACATTTAATAGATCGACCAACTTTTGGTGTTGTTCATCGATCAGTGCCACTCCGATTTCAAAGTTTTTATTCCACGGAAAAACTTCAACTGAATACATATTGTTTAGCCTAACAAATTGACATGTGAAAGGAGTGGTGAGCAGTTCATTATGATCAGGCTTTATTGCTGAAATATTTCATATTTATCCATTAAGCGTTTACGAACAAAAAAATATAATTTCAAGAGTTTTTCTGGTAGCTTAAAAGATCCATTCAAACTAATGTTAAATGACTAGCGTCTACTAATCGTCTATGCCCTCATTATCTGTCGACAACGATCTCAAAATATTATTGCTGGGCGGCTTTAGCGCTGAATTAAAGGGTAGTCCGGTGACCGGTTTTTCTTATAACAAGATGCGTGCATTGCTGGCTTATCTTGCCGTGGAACAGGGAAAAGATCACAACCGGGAATTTTTATCCGAGCTGCTGTGGAGCAGCTTAGATATTGAAACAGCCCGGCATAATTTGCGCCGGGCTTTGTCGAGTTTACGACGAATATTGGAATCGCCAACCGGTCGAGTCATATTTTTAACCACTAATCACACCATTCGCCTTACTCCGAATATCTACGTCGATGCATTGGAATTCGCCGGCCAGGTTTCAGCCCAGCAGGAGAATAACCGCGTCAGCATACACCAGCAGAAGATACTTATTGACCTGTACAAAGGCGAATTTCTGAGTGGCCTATACTTGCCTAACTGTCCTGATTTCGAAGATTGGCTTCAGACGCAACGCGAAAAACTGCACCAGCGGGCACTATCCTTACTTGAGAGTCTGTCGAATCATTACACAAAAATGGGCGACTACAATCAGGCCTTGCAATTCGCTTTACGTTACACGGCATTGGAGCCGTGGGACGAGGACGCCCACCGCCGGGTAATGCATTTATATGCGTTGAATAACCAAAACAGCTCGGCCATCCAGCAATACGAAATCTGCTGCCGCCTGCTGAAAAAGGAGTTGGGGTTATTGCCTAGCGAGGAAACAAGGCTTCTGGCTAAACGTATCAGTAACAGCACCTTACAACACTGGAGCACTGATGCTACGGTTGAAATACCAATGCTGCAAGCAGCTCCGGTTCCGCCGTTATTTTCAGAGCGGCGCCTCAAAGATCGACGCAAGTCGGAGCCACGTGAAGCGGCACTGGATGAGCGGCGTCAAGTGAGTGTGTTGTATTGCGAATTGATAGCCCCGGCGATTGACGACCCTGATGAGGCTATGACGCTATTATCCGCCCCCCAGTCTCGCTGCGTGGAAATCATCAAGCAGTTTTCAGGGCATATTGTGCAAACGCATGGCGGTGGGATTCTGGCTTATTTCGGCTATCCTCAAGCCCACGAACATGCTGCCCGCTATGCGGTGCAAACCGCTATGGAAATCAGCCGCGAAGCCTCAGACATCATCGAAATTCGGGCATCCGTCCATACCGGGCTCATCATCACCCGCAGCAACCCATCGATGCCGGACACAGTCGGCAAGACTTCCAAAATCGCCATCAAATTAAACCATCACTTAACGCATAGCGGAGTGGCAATCAGCCAACAGACACAATACCTTGTGTCCGGTTTTTTCGAATGCATCAGCCTGGGCCTTCAACTTTTGTCGGATCATGCCGGACATTTGGAAATATTCAAGGTGGTACAAAAAAACAGTGCGCACACCCGATTGGATGCAACAGCGCAATTAACTCCGCTGGTCGGGCGCAAAACGGAAATCGCCGAACTCATGGCGCTATGGGAAAAAGCAAAGCAGGATACAGGACATATTGTATTGGTTCGGGGCGAGGCAGGCATCGGCAAGTCCCGCCTGCTCTACTCCATCAAAAAACACCTGGCTGATAAGACGCATGTCATTCGCGAATTGCACTGCTTCCCGGAATTCAGCCAATCTCCTTTTCATCCGCTGATTGCGATGTTCGAGACCGTGATGGGTTTCACACACCATGACAGCCCCGAAGCAAAATTCGGCAAAATGGTGGCCTATGTCGAAACCCATTATCCCGAATTAACGCAAGATGCAGTCCCTATGCTGATCCAGCTGCTTTCCCTGTCTTTGTGCGAACATTACCAACCGTCCAATTTCTCGCCGCAAAAACAGAAAGAGCTGACAATCACCACCCTGCTCACCCTGTTGAAAGCGCTTTCGCTACAGCAGCCGGTGTTATTTATCGTGGAAGACTTGCACTGGATCGATCCTTCCACACTGGAGTTATTGACCTTGCTGGTTGAGCAGGAAGAAAGAGGCGCAGTTCTGGTAGTACTCACTGCCCGGCCCGAACTTGTTCCGCCCTGGAATGAAACCCTGACCTCAACTTTAGCGCTTGAGCCGCTTACCGAGAGCGAAACGGTGGAAATAATTACTTCGTTCAACAAGAATATTTCCGCAGAAACCATCCGCCGCATTGTCGAGCGCACCGACGGAATACCGTTGTTTGCCGAAGAGATAACGAAAATTGCAATTCAATATGATCAGGCCTACATACCCAGCACTCTGCACGATCTTCTAACCATGCGTTTAGATAACATGGGCGAGGCCAAATATACCGCTCAGCTTGCCGCCACCATTGGGCGCGAGTTCGATATTAATTTACTGCGCATGATTTCCCCGCACGACCTCGCCTTGTTCAATCGCACCTTAAATACATTGCAAAACGCAGGATTGATCCTGAGGATCAACGAAATCACCTATCAATTCAAGCATGCCCTGATTCAGGAAGCAGCCTATCAATCGCAAACCAAGGCTGACCGGCAGGCTACGCATCAACGTATCGCACAAGCATTGCAAAGCGATTTTCCCGATGTCATCGCAATGCAGCCGGAGCTTTTGGCTCAGCACTTGTTCTCCAGCGGGGAAATATATCAATCCATCGAATACTGGATCAAAGCCGGGCAACGAGCCGCCCGGAACTCAGCAAATCTGGAAGCGATAGAGCATTTCAATTCCGGGCTGCAACTTTTGATGACTTTGCCTTCTGGCCAGACCAAGGACAAGACTGAATTCAATATATTGGTCAGCCTCTGCCTAGCGCTGTATGCGGTAAAAGGCTACGGTTCAGAGGAAGCCAAACAGACTAACGCGCGCATTTCCGTTTTGAGCGAGACCGTGGGCGATAGCCCGGAATTATTCCAGGCAAAATGGTCCCTGGTGATGAATACCATTGCGAATGTCGGCTCCCGTGAAGTGTCCGGAGCCGCCATGCAGCTACTGAATATGGCGCATAATGATCCCTTGAGAAAGCAGGCGGCCCATTATATCGTGGCCAAATCGGCTTTCTGGCAAGGCAAGTTCGAGCTCACGCATAGCCATGCCGAACAGGGCATCGCTCTTTATCATCCGAATCAATTGCCGATGCTACTGGAGCAATTCGGCGAAGATATGTCCGTATCCAACGGGGTATACTTGGCTTGGGCGCTTTATTTTCTTGGCTTCCCGGATAGAGCGCAACTGGTTTGCGAGCAAACGCTGAAACAAGCACGCGAGCTGGGACACCCGCATACCCTTGGTCTGGCACTGTGCACCGCGTCATTGGTCTATCGCTCATTGAGCAAGCATGCTGAAACCTTGTCCTTATCGGCTGAAGCGATTGCAATCGCAGTTCAATATGGCTTTCCGGTTTGGCTGGCTGTCGGAGAAATGGCTCAGGGCTGGGCGCTTGTTATGCTCGGACAGGAAGAAGGCATCTCTAAGCTCAAGTCGGGCATAACAGGAATGAGAGCAGCAATAGGCGGCATTTCAGTGGTATTCCTGTCTGCCCTGATTGAAGCCTATCTGCACCTGAAATTGCTCAATGAAGCGCTCGACCTGATTACGGAAGCGCTGGCCGATGCACTGAGCACCGGTGACGGTCACTTTACAGCCGAACTTCATCGGCTTAAGGGCGTGTGCCTGCTCGGAACTTTTGAGCCGGACGCGGAAGAGGCCGAAGCCTGTTTTAACCGGGCCATCTCCATTAGCAGCAAGCAAAGCTCGAAATCCCTTGAACTGCGCGCTACGATCAGCATGGCCCGGTTATGGCGACTGCAAGGCAAGCATCAAGAAGCGCGGCGCATGCTGGAGAAAATTTATAATAAATTCACAGAAGGCTTCAATACCCACGATCTTCAGGAAGCGGCCTGCTTAATCAGGAGCGAATAGCGCTTAAACTCGCGCCGATGAAGCTTCCGAGTCCTTTCCAAAAAACTTTTCTTAAATGCTTTTTACATGTGGACGGGCAACATAAAAAAGCCCGGAAGACTCACATCCCCGGGCTTTTTCGCTTAAGCAGCGCTGCATTATTTTTTCATTTCTTTTTTGAACATTGAATCCAATTTTTGGTTGGTTTCCTCGCGGTACTGCTTTGAATTATCAATCGGTTCCGGTTTGGGCGCTACTACGGCGGGAGCGGCAACAACCGGCGCAGGGCTAGGTGTCTGGGCGATAGTGGGCTCTTCTTCCGGTGTTTGGTCTAAACGAAATACCGGCCCGTAAGTGGTATCCACATCAAAATTATCCCAGATATAAACAGGTTGAGCGATAGGCCTGGTAGGAAGCGGTATCGTAATCAAATCAGTAATGCCAACCCCTATGCGTCCTGCGGTGTGAACCAAACCTTTAAATAATCCCCCCACAGCGCCATAAATAATATTGCTTTTATTGGTTGTATTAATAATGTTTTTGGGAATTTCCAAAACGCCGGTAGTCAGATTGGCAAAGGCATTCAGCGCCTTGTTGCCAACCTTGCTGCCGTAACTCCGATACTGCGTTTCATCTACTCGCACAACAGGCGTGTAGGCCGTATAGCCATAACCCTGCTGCATCTCAGCTAGGGCCATCGGCGTATATGCCGTAAACAGGCCGCTGAACAAAATAAAAAAGCAAAAAAAACGACTGAGTTTACGCATATCAAATCCTGCTGGAGTATTAGTTATGAAACCAGTATAGCAGAGCCATCATTATTTACTGATCCGCGCCTTGGCAAAGGCGCTAGCCATTGAACCTTGCACTGGAGCCTGTGGTTTCGGCTTGTACGCCGCCTGCTTTTGATTATTTCGTTCGGGCCTGGCCTCGCTCGCTTCAGGATTTGTTTTCATCGATAACGAAATGCGCTTGCGTTCGACATCGACCTCCAACACCGTCACTTTGACCATTTCACCGGTTTTAACCGCATCTCTGGGGTCTTTGACAAAAGTATCGGCCAAATGGGAAATATGCACCAGACCGTCTTGGTGTACGCCGATGTCGACAAATGCGCCGAAGTTGGCGACGTTGGTGACCACGCCATCCAATCTCATGCCGACTTCAAGATCGGTGATTTTCTCGATACCGGCCTTGAACTCAACGCTCTTAAATTCCGGTCTCGGGTCGCGGCCGGGCTTTTCCAGTTCCTGCAAAATGTCGGTCACCGTCGGCAAACCGAAATGCTCATTGGTGTAATTGGCAGGATTCAGCCCTCGTAAAAACTGGCTTTGGCCGATCAGGTCGCGGATCGATTTTCCGGTGCTGCCGATAATGGCTTCAACAACGGGATAAGCTTCGGGATGCACCGAAGACGCATCCAACGGGTTGTCGCCGTTCATGATGCGCAAAAATCCGGCCGCCTGTTCATAAGCCTTATCGCCCAACCTCGGCACTTTTTTCAATTGCTTGCGATTGGTAAACGGGCCGTTTTCATTACGAAAAGCGACGATGTTTTCACTGATGCTGGAAGACAATCCGGATACCTGTTTAAGCAGGGCTACCGACGCAGTGTTCACATCGACGCCGACCGCGTTTACGCAATCCTCAACTACGGTATCGAGTCCTTTAGCCAACTGCACCTGATTTACGTCATGCTGGTACTGGCCCACGCCGATCGATTTGGGATCGATTTTAACCAGCTCCGCCAACGGATCCTGCAAACGTCTGGCGATCGAAACCGCGCCGCGCAACGACACGTCCAGCTCGGGAAATTCCTTGGCCGCCAATTCAGACGCAGAATAAACCGATGCGCCTGCTTCCGACACGGTGATCTTGGTAAACTTAAGTTCGCTGTGCCGCTTCATCACATCGGCCACCAGTTGGTCGGTTTCCCGAGACCCGGTGCCGTTGCCGATGCTGACCAAATCAACATTATGTTTTTTGATCAGTTTTGCCAGCGTGTCTATCGCTCCATCCCAATCCTTGCGCGGCGGATGCGGATAAATGGTATCGGTAGCCAGCAGCTTGCCGGTAGGGTCGACAATCGCAACTTTAACGCCGGTGCGTATGCCGGGGTCCAGGCCCATCGTCGCTTTAGGCCCGGCCGGTGCGGCCAGCAGCAAGTCTCGTAAATTGCTGGCGAACACCCGGATCGCTTCTAGTTCGGCGGCTTCGCGCAGCCTGAGTTTCAAGTCCAGGTCGATACGGGTGTACAGCTTGATTTTCCAGGCGAAACGCGCGGTTTCCGCCAGCCAGGCATCGGCCGGTTTTGAGGTATCGGTAATCTTGAGATGACGGGCGACGAATTGGGCGCAAAGATCGTGCTCTTCTTTGTCTTCAGCGCCGGGTTTAAGCGTTAGATTCAACAAATCCTCATTGCGTCCGCGAAACAACGCCAAAGCCCGATGCGAAGGGATTTTGTTGATCGCTTCCTCGTAATCGAAATAATCCTTAAACTTTGCCGCTTCCTGCTCTTTGCCGGCCACAACGGCGGCATGGACAATGCCTTTTTGCCAGATGCGCTCACGCAGTTCGGCCAACAGTTCAGCGTCTTCGGAAATGCGCTCCATGATGATTTGCCGTGCGCCATCCAGAGCCGCAGCAACATCCGGCACGCCTTTGTCCGCATCGATATAAGCGGCGGCGATTTGTTCGGGAATCAGGCTGCGGTCATCCAATAACGCATCGGCCAGCGGCTCAAGCCCTGCTTCGCGGGCGATTTGCGCTTTGGTGCGACGCTTGGGTTTGTAAGGTAAATACAAATCCTCGAGCAGCGTTTTAGTGTCGGCATCGATAATGGCTCTTTCCAGTTCCGGCGTCAGCTTGCCCTGGGAAGCAATGCTGTCCAGAATAGTTTTGCGCCGCGCGTTCAGTTCGCGCAAATAACTCAAACGCTCTTCCAGCAACCTTAATTGAGTATCATCCAAACCACCGGTCACTTCTTTCCGGTAACGGGAAATAAACGGGACAGTCGCTCCCTCATCCAATAAGTTGACAGCAGCGCTGACTTGCTTGACGTTAACGGCTAATTCTTCGGCAATACGTTGTATTACATCCATTTCTTGAATTCTTATGCAGTTTAAGATGGGCGCATTGTAGCAGCAAGGCATGGCTTAGATAAAAATAAGCGCATCATTTCGAAATGACTCTAACTGATGATTCATTTTTGAATTATGATTTTAGAAAGTTTTAAGCGGTAGTCATAGCTAGTCAAGTTATTAAAAATCACTGACTTACAACTCGGCAATTATGCCGAACGGCTAAAAAAGACCCGCGCGAATTTGAAGAAAATTTTACTTTTCCCAGTGATGAAGCATAAGCTACAAACTTTAAAACGGGGATATAAACCATGGCAATCATAGAATTAGACGATGAAACGGCTGTCCTACTTAATGAATTGGCAGAGCATGAGCATATTAGCCCTGCCCAATTATTAAAAAATCTGGCGCTAGTCTATCGCAGCACACAACAAGCCAATCATGCCGAACAGCCTGAATTACTAACCGACTTTGCCGGGATACTAAAAAACTCCCCCTCATTTACCGGCAACCCGTTAGAGATTCAACAGGCGATGCGTGATGAATGGTCTTAGCTATTTGCTTGATACCAATATCGTCATCGGCTTGCTTAAAGGCAATGACAAAGCTATTACCTTTCTAAGCTGCATCAGTCTGTCCGCTTGCGGATTTAGTGCCATCACTCGGATGGAGTTGTTGAGTTACCCGGATTTGACTATGGATGAGGAACAGGCTATCAACCGCCTATTGGATCGGATGACGCATTTAGCGATTAGTCCGTTGATTGAAGATTTAACGATACAATTTAGACATCAACACCGCGTCAACTTACCTGACGCCATAATCGCCGCCACGGCCACCGCGCATGGCATTAAACTATTAACGCTGGACAAAAAACTTGCCGTGAAGTTGTAAGGTCAGTTTGTGTAGGTTGGGCAAACAGCCTTATCGTTTGCCCAACAGTGACCACGCGATAATGTTGGGCAGAAAAGCGTTGCCCAACCTACCCGGCTACGCTGCATATCTTCCGAATACAAAAGGGTACAGCCGAATTGAAGCGCTGAGCTGACGATCATACTGTCATACAGGGAAAAACCGAACCGTTCCGCAATATCCAGCCCCCGTTCATAGGTATCGACAATCACCGCTTGGGTCTGACATACCGCACGTACCGTCCCCAACATATCGTGTATTTCGGCATAGCTCATCCCAAGTTTTCGCGATGCAACCGAGGCAAATTCATTGAGCACTTGAACGCTTATGATGTCGCCGAAGCAATAATCGATTCGGCTCGGTCCGCTTTGCGGTTATCTTCGGACAATAAATACAACTGAACGTTGGCGTCGAAAAACGGCCTATCTGTTTTCATGGACTTCCAAGCGGTCAAACTTGAAGTCGGCAGGCAAACATCCGCGATATTTGCGCAACCGGACCAACAACTCTTGCGGACAGGGCTTTTTCTCAATTTCGAAAACCCGCTTACCGGCGATATGAATCTCGATGTCATCGCCTTCTTTATAAGCTGAAGCGCTTCGACAACCGGCGCAGGCAATCTTAAGGCCAAGCCATTACCCCATTTAACGACTTGCATGACGAACTCCAATGTTAGAAGGATATACAAAGCTTTATTGTATCCATGTTAATTGACGGTCTAATGATTCTTTATACGGCTAGCAAGATGAGCTGCCGAATGCTGAACGGAGCACATCAATCGCGAACGATACGATCCTGATATTACGGCATTCCTACCGCCTTAAATTTCAAATCCACTTTCACTCGATTCCTGAATACCGGGCAGTTTATTTGCCCGCAACTGTCACATCCATGTCACTTACATCAAAATAAAAATGATGATATTGTCTACGCCGTAGGTTAGGTGCATTGCAGACAATCATACAATGACCTGATCAACATCATCTGAATTCTAATACATACCTCTAATAGACATATCGCTAATATTTTTGGAGAAAAACACATGAGCAGTTATGACGCATGGCAAACGACTTTTTATTTTTCACTTTTGTCGAATGCCGTTTCGGGAGACATTTTGACGGTGAAGCTGGGAGAGGGAATAAATTTCCCGGCGTTGTTAAAGGAAGCGGCTGAACAGGCGCAGGCAAGTTTCACCGAGCAATTAAAACAAAGCTTTGCGGATGCTATTGTTGCAAATAATACAGCCACTCCTCCACCGCTAGGAGCCAACGACTGGGAAACCGTATGGGGTCCGCAGGCTTTTGTGATTCCGCCGGAGTTTAGCAGCATCGATTGGATTTCCCGCACTGTAAAATGTAATGCGACCAACGCCATAGCCGTTGTATTTAGTCCATCATTGAAACGTTACATTGTTGCTATCGCCGCAACTAATTTCGTCTCGGCCTATGATTGGCTTGTCGAGGATTTTAATGTCAAAGCCGTGGTCGCGTGGGAAGGCGCTTTGCAAGCGTGGGCGGGCAATAAGAACTCCACGTCTCCGAACGCAACAATCCCTTGCATATCCAGCGCCACCAACACAGGAATCACCAATCTCTTAGGAATGACCGACACGGTCATCACCAATAAGTCACTAATGGACTTCTTGGCTTCTGTCGATTCGTCGGGCTGCACCCTAACTTTCACCGGCCATTCATTGGCAGGCGCATTGTCGCCCACTTTAGTCATGGCCGCTTTTGATCCGACCGCAGGCTTGCTGAAAAACTCCTCATGGACAGTAGGACAGGCTCAAGCATATCCAACCGCCGGAGCGACGCCTGGCAATGGCCCATTCGCGCAGTTGTTCAATGGCACGGAATTTGGCGGAAGCAATGGCACTCAGCCTTGGCAATTGTGGAACACCGATCTTTTCAATAATTTGGACATGGTGCCGCGAGCCTGGGATAAGGAATTGATGACAGCATTGCCACAGATCTATAAAGCTTACTACAAAGATTTGCTGGCGTTGGATGCCATTATCAAGACAGCATTGGTTGATGCTGCTCTGGGTGAATTGGTTGCCGGCCCTTACACATCGATCAATCGCGCCTGCCTCAATGGCGAAACGCCCGCCGATGCCGCTAACGAATTCGCTTATCAGTACACAGTGACCCTTGATGGCTTAACAAGTGCAACCGCAACCGAGCTGATGACGCTGCCGCAAGCCGCTCAAAGCACTCAATCGCCGACCGATAAAACCGACATCAGCTGGCCGCGTCAACTGCTATTCCAACATACCAGAGCTTATTCCGAGTTGATTCTAGGCGATGGGCCGACACCGAGTAAAAGCAGCAACGGATAAGCGGAACTTGAGCGTGGTCTCAGGCTTGCGTATAAGAGATCACGGGTAAAGTAACGAACCGGTTTTCACCGGATCATCGGAGGCGGTCAACCGCCTCCGATTTCCACAAAATGTAGCGTATGGATTTTCCCGCTTTCTTCACTCATTGATTCACAATGTCGATCGCGGTTTAATTCTGCAAGCGCGTCCGGGGCAAAAACTGAGCTTTTTCGAAAACAGCAATACCTGCTTCACCGATAAATTCCAACAGGCTATTAAAATCTTTTAACAGCGCTCCGGGTTCTGTGTCGCTAAACGGTTGATTTCGATTTAGCCGGTGTACAGGGCGTTAGTTTGTTGCTCATCAGCGTCCTCCTGTTTCTTCTGTAATCAACTGCTTCAATAATTCTTTGCAGACAGCCATACCTTTTTCAGCATACTCGTTATAATCACGATGCCACCAGTCTTGCTTGGTTTTGTAGACCGGGGCCAATCTGTCAACCGTCAACAAATTATAAATATTAACCCATTCGCCTTCCACTTTGAGCGCCAGTCTGGGATTGAAAATATAAGCGCCGCGCAACACTCGATAGAATAGTTTGCGGTTGTGCTTGTCGTCTTTTTTGATTTCGTTTTTGGACAGGATGCTGGACAGGTAAGCCCGTTGCTTACGCCGTTCAGGAAGAATGCTGCCTGGAATATGCTGCACGGCGTCGATAAAGTCCTGGGTGGTGAAACCTTCGAGGCGATAGGTCATTTTTTTCGGCATCACCCGGTAAAACAGCGCGATCATCAGGTTAAGCATGAAAAACTCCATGCTGCTTTTATCGAGTTTGATCAGGCGGCCATCGACCTGGATACTCATGCTGGTGGGTTCCAGTTGTTCGTAGATGTCGGCCAATTTCTTCTTAGCGTAGGTATCGCTACGATCCGTTTGCGCCAAGGCGATTTGAAATGCGGTCAAGCCGTTGCCGTCGACTTTTTCGGTATCGGCGCCCAGCTCAAACAGCGCTTTGATAACTTCAACATTGCCCATCCAGGCCGCGACCATTAACGGCGTTTGGTTGAAGATGTTGCGAAAATCCGGGCCGTATTGATTAACTTGTTTGAGCACGGCATCGGGCTTTTTAAAGCTGTAGGCGCTGTAGTGCTTTTGCTGCAACATCTGCAAGCCTTTGTCCGGCTGCTTGGCGGCTTTGAATTCGGCTTTCAGCAGACTGTTGATGATGTCGCGGTCTTCATAAACCAAGCCGTATTCGAACAACGTCATCTTGGCGTTCTTATCGTTGCTTTCAAAGGCTTTACGTTTTAGATCGGCCAGCGTTGCAGCGGTGATGACCTGCCAGTCCGGCGTTTTTTGTTTGAGGATTTCATTGCGAATCCGATCGGCCTGTTCTTGTTTACCTTGCAGTTCCAGCTTATGCGCTTCCTGACGCCAAACGTCCAGGCTGGAGTTTTGATTGGCGAGTTGCAGGCTGCTCTGGGCATCGCGCAGACCCAACAGCTCCAGCAAGGGTTGTTTGGGGTTGCTTTCGATCCAGTACAGGTTTTTAACCGCCCGCGTTATCGCGACATATAAGGCGTTGATATAAAACTTATAAACTTCCAGAGATTTGTCGGTTTTATCCTTGGCGCGGGCGTATTTAATATCCTGTTGCAAATCCGCAGCACTGACGCCTTTGCTGATTTCCCGGTAACGGGCTTCCTCCTGGCTCAGGAAGTTGTAGAGAATGATGTTTTCGTATTCCAGCCCTTTGGCTTCCTGGATGGTAAATACCAGCGGCGTGCTGAAATGCTGCTGCGCTGCCGGTTTTTGGTCGACCGTCATGACGATGACCGCAAACAGCGTGGAGGCTTTGGTTTTGCTGTCCAGCTCCTGGCGAATGGTCACGGTGTCCTGTAAAAACAACACTTCACCGTGGGTGTGGCCGTTGCTTTCCACCAGATAATGGCTTTCTTTGTCGATGGAACCGAAGCGCTGGTTTTTGATTTTCAGAATCTTGTTGGCAATGTCGGTGACTTGTGGCGAATTGCGGTAATTGGTATTCAGGATCCGGATCAATTGGTCCGATGTTTGTAAATCTTCCTGTCGGTAAAACAGGCTTTTAACTTTCGACCAGGAAAAGAAGTTGGGATGCACAATCTGGTTGGAATCGCCGCACAAGATAAAATCCTGAGCCTGACGTAGCGATTTGATAATCAGGTACAGCTGGATATTGGTTAAATCCTGCACTTCATCGACAACGACAAAATCGTAACCGGGTTGAACATGCTGTAAATACTGGTGACTGACGATGTTGCTGTCGTAAAGCTGATGGTCTTGTAAAAAACTCAGGTATTTTTCAAAAATGTCGTACACCGCATCGCGTTCTTCACCCAAGAAGATCGATTCTTTGACACCCAGATTCAGGTAATCTTCACGGCTTAACCAGCTTTTATCGGTGGCAGGCCCGGTAATGACACCGCGAAACTCTTCAAACAACTTATGCGCATCTTTCAGTTGGCCTTGGCGATAGCGGCTAAACCACTGTTGGAAAGCCTGGAAAGTGACCGGTTTACCCGCCGGCACCCGGATACTCTCCAAAAATTCCTGGAACGATAAGAAATCAATCTGTTGATCGGGGTTATCGTAATGGTGTGCGTAATACAAGTCGCGTGAGTTTTTAACCAGATAAGCCGACTGAGTCACATACAGCACGTCGCCCACAGACTGTTTCATTTTTTCCAGAGTCAGGGCCGTCTTACCGCTACCGGCCGAGCCGATCACAATCAACGGGGGCTGCAAGTCGTAAACCGATTGTTGGCGGTCATCGAATGAGATGATTTTATCCAACAGGTTAAACGAATTATGACCGGGGTTCAGGTAAACCAGCTCTTTTTCGCCGGACTCATCGGGCTTGAGCATGACGGGGATCTTGTCTTCATCAATACTGCTGACTTGACGTAACAAACGCGAGTCTGGGTAAGCATGGTTTTTAATGAACTCCAAAATCAGCGCATAATTTTGCTGCTTATGCTGATAAATTGAGAACAGCAAGCGATCGCGTTGATTGAGCCTGGCCCTGTACAGATTGTCGCCGACTTTTTTTACCTCAGCCGATTTGAAGTCATCTTGTTCCAGGTATTTTTGCAACTTGGCGAAACCGGGAATATTTTTGGGATTGAGCTCGTTATATAAGAGGACTTTCATAAGCGTTTTGTTTTTGTTAAAAGTGTTGCCGGAATAAGCCGGTTCGAGCGACACGGCAATATTACTACAGATCAAATTTCTTTCAATAACCGATCCTGCTCAGAATTTTCAATTAATTTAGTGAACTTATTGACGATATCCATAAAAAGCTGTTTCCGGTTAATATCAGGTAAATGGTTTTGTCCGCATTGTTCCAGCGCGTTAATAACATAAGCAATAGTAATTATATTAATATCGACCGCAGGCTGGTAGACCTCATATTCGTCCTGATCTTTAAACTCGACAATAATATGGCTTGCTATTAATTTCATTAAAATCGATTGAATAATTGCTATCGGAATAGCTAGCTTTTTGGCTATTTGGGCTGATGTTAAGGGGCTATTCAAGTCAATAAAATTTCTAATGATCAAATGAGTAACTTGTAACGCAATCACTTTTTTCAAGGAAAAACTTAAATTGGAAAACTTGTTACTATTTTGATAATTTTCGTAATTCTGTAAGAAAAAAGCTATTTCACAACCAAATAAGACAATCATCCAACCAATTTGTAGCCAGGCGACAAATAACGGTAATGCGGCAAAACTGCCGTAAATTGCGTTATACGCCGATACGCCAATCTGTAAACTTAAATAGGCCCACTGAACCAGATGATACATAATGCCTGTCGCAATACCGGCAATTATGCCTGCCCTATAATTGATTTTATGGTTAGGCATAAAAATAAACATAAAAGCAAACAGTGCTGACATCAGTATTAAAGGCAATAAGCTTAGTCCCCTAATAACCAACCAAGCACCCATACCAGGTAATTGAATAACAGTTATTAACCAGGTTATCTTTGTTTTTAAAAATACGGTAATGCTGCCGGAAATTATTAATACAATCGGGGCTAGCAACATTAGAGATAAATAATCGCTGAATTTTCGGCCTATGGGTCTGCCC
Organism: Methylobacter sp.; assembly: GCF_036845245.1. NCBI lineage: Bacteria > Pseudomonadati > Pseudomonadota > Gammaproteobacteria > Methylococcales > Methylococcaceae > Methylobacter > Methylobacter sp. The sequence goes on along the minus strand of NZ_DAIUEH010000039.1, from coordinate 30,028 downwards.
TTATCTACTTTCCAAATATAATTAAATGATTCTTCAATGTCACCGATTACATTAATAATGGTCCAAAGCAAGATAATAATACCGGTCCCGGCAACAACTTCGCCTTTAGCACTATCCAACATATTTTGCGCAAAACTGATTAATTGTAATACCATCGTTTCCTGATTAGGTATTTGCTCCATTAACCGCTGCTCCATTATTTTCTCAAAGCCAAACCCTTTGGCGATGCCAAATAACAGGGCGATAATAGGTACTATGGATAATAAAGTATAAAGCGTTAATGCGGATGATCTTAGCGAGCAAAGATCCCGCGAGAAGCCCTGAGCAGATAATATTATTATTTTTAGCGACCTAATTATTTTCGCTTTAAATGACGGAAGCTTTTCTTCATCCAGCAGCCATATATCTTTCTTAATAAAATTGATTATATTGAGTTCCATAGGCTGACTTTATGCTTTTAATTAAAAGTAATTATTTTTTTAAACGAATGATCCCGTTTAAAAATACGCCAATGTAGCATGTCATCTATTCGTTCAATCTCAGCAGCCGTGACTAATACAGCAATATTTTGAGCAAACTATAACTATCGTGCTATTTATTTACTGAATTCTGATGTTAAGCCATTTTCTACAAGCCAGCATCATCTTATTTATGGATGGAATACTAAGGTGCATTAAAATTGAATTTTAAGCGTATGAAAAAACCGTGTATGCAGATGAGGCGCCAATGGAAGATGTATTAGTTTTAGTGATCCACATACCCCCTTTTTTGATCATCCTTTATTCAAGGAAAAATTTCCTAACCTGTTTTTCAATGTCCGCACCGTTATTAGGTGCGATAGCAATAACCATCGCGATGATCCTGGGCAGTATTCTCGTTTGTTGGTTGAGAAGTTAACGGGCATGGTTTGATTCCACTCATAATCAAGTACATTAACAAACTTGATCGCTCTAATTAAAACAAATCCAGGTAGGTGGGAGAATTGCTTTTCAGCTTATCGATTAATTATACCGGTTCCGCAACGAATATTACCGAAGCCGGTTTACCTGTCTTGGGATGTATGGGTTCGCGTATCTCAAGCAACCGGAATTCACTATCGACAAACAACTTTGTCCAACTCTCGAAGGTTCTGAAATACCATGGAGCCGGGTCGGTAAAATCGGGATTTAATCCAGCCCATGAACCTTCCCGCCACCCATCCCGGTATGGAAGATCGCCACAGACCATGACTGGATGAAGGGTCTGTATAATGAACAAGCCAGGTTGATTCAGTAGCATCCGAGCAGCGCTAAACACTCCCTCGACGGATTCTTTTCCGAGCAATGCGAAGTTACAAACAATAACATCTACCGAGACGCTGAGTTTTCCAGCGGCAAGCTCTTCATAGGAAATCACACGAAAATCACCGTCTCCGGCATGCAGGGCTACTTCAACGAGACCAGGCACGACATCTATGCCAATGACATGGATATTCGCAACAGCAAGTTCGCGAGCCAGCCAGCCTTCACCGCAACCGATGTCAAGCACGGAACGCGGCGAACGGCTCAGTACTGCATCCAAGATCGCCTGATCGGTGATCTGCCGGCGACTCTCGATTTGTCCATCACGCACGGCAATGACCCACTGCCGCGCATTCTTGCCCCATGATTCAATGATTTTCGCATCGCTGAGTGGATCAATTTCCATCGAATCTACGGCTAAGGTTTGGGCAAGAACGGTTGGCTACGGAAACTTATCGAAGCCAAGTATGGATGCACGCACCGGTAACTGGTTTGACTCAGCCAGACGTTTTACAACATCGACAATGCGCTTTCGTAATCCGGTTCATGAGCGATTTCATTAACCAGTTGCGTATAAATGACTTTGTCATTTTCATCGATAATCACGATAGCACGGGCAGTCAATCCGCGAAGAAAGGTATCGACGATGGTCACACCGTAATCATCGGAAAAGCTGGAGCGAAAAGTGGACAACGGAATGACGTCTTTTAAACCTTCCGATTCACAAAAGCGGCTTTGCGCAAAAGGCAAGTCGGCTGAAACGGCTAAGACAACGGTGTTGTCCAGATGTGAGGCTTTCTGGTTGAACTTGCGCGTTGACGCGGCGCAGGTCGGTGTATCCAGACTGGGTACGATATTCAGGATTTTTCTCTTGCCGGCATAGGTTGCCAAGGTGACATCCACTAACTCGCGGCTGGTCAAAGAGAATGCCGGTGCATCGCTGCCAACTGCGGGTAATTCGCCGGAAGTGTTTAGGGGCTTGCCTTGAAATGTGATTGTAGCCATGATTGTTTCCTGTAGTGTTGATTTAATGACAAACGATGCTTTATTCCAGCCTACGCATTATCTTTGAATATCCATGTCGGACAGAATCACTTAATCCCTTTTCTTACTCTTTACCCGCTTCATCAAGCGTTCCTTCTTTTTCACCTGCCATTCGGTCAGCTTGTTCTTTTGACCGTGGAACGGATTGGCCGGCGACTTAAACACTAAGCGTATCGGCGTACCGACCAAGCCCATCTTGTCGCGGTAATAGTTCACCAAGTAACGTTTGTAAGACTCAGGCAATGCATCGGTTTGCACACCGTGGATCACCACGATCGGCGGATTCCTGCCGCCTTGATGCGCATATTTCAGCTTAATACGGCGGCTATTCACTATCGGCGGCTGATGCGCGGTGGTGGCTTCTTTCAGGATACGGGTCAGCACCGGCGTAGACATATCGAGCATGGCCGCCGCATACAATTGTTGTACGACATCGAACATTTTGCCGACGCCGCTGCCATGCAAGGCTGAAATCGGGTGTTTTTCCGCAAACTCAAGAAAGGACAGTTTGACATCGAGCTGCCGATGGATGGTTGCCTTTTGGTCGGCACTGATGCCGTCCCATTTGTTCAAGCCGATAATCAGGGCTCTTCCGGCTTCCAATACCAAGCCTAATAAATGCGCATCCTGATCGGTGATGCCTTCCCGCGCGTCAATCAGGTAAATGACGACATTGGCTTTTTCAATCGCTTGCAACGATTTAATGACACTGAATTTTTCAATGGTCTCGGCAATCTTCGATCTTCTGCGCATTCCGGCGGTATCGATCAGCGTGAACTTTTTGCCGTTGCGTTCAAAAGGGATATAAATACTGTCGCGCGTGGTGCCCGGTTCATCGAATACGATAACCCGTTCTTCACCTAACAAGCGGTTGACCAGCGTCGATTTGCCGACATTGGGCCGTCCAACGACAGCAATGCCGATGCCGCTATGCGCCTCTTCGACTTCACCCTTGTCCGGCGGCAACAGTTGGTTAACTTTTTCCAGTAATTCAGGTATGCCTCTGCCATGGGAAGCGGCGATCTGAACCGGCTCGCCCAATGCCAGCGAATAAAAATCCGATGCGGCAACCGTGGCGTCAATACCGTCAACTTTATTGGTGACCAATATGACCGGCTTATCCAGCTTCCTGAGAGTATCGGCAATCACTTTGTCGGAAACGCTCAGGCCTTCGCGTGCATCAACCATGAAAAACACGACGTCAGCCTCTTCCAATGCGACTTGCACCTGTTTTCTGGCGAAGCTTTCTATGCCTTCGGCATCATCGGCTATACCGCCGGTATCGACGACCAGACAGGGACGGTCACCCAGTTTCACCCGGCCGTATTGCCGATCTCGGGTTAATCCTGAGAAATCCGCAACCAGAGCATCGCGGCTACGCGTTAAATAATTGAATAATGTGGACTTGCCGACATTAGGTCGCCCTACTAAGGCTATTACAGGTAACATATTTTATTGAACTTTTAAAGCGGCAAGCGTGCCGTCTTTTGCATAAACATAAACAATATTATCGACTACGATTGGCTTGGCATCGATCGGGGCCTCGGTTATTTGTACACGGCCCATTTGCCTGCCATCGGTGCTGGATAACCAATGCACGTAGCCTTCAAAATCCCCTACCACGACATAATTTTCATACGGGACCGGAGCCGTTAATTTTCTTTGATGCAAATCCTTCTGCTTCCACAAGCCCGCACCGCTATGCTGATCCAGTTGCATGACGTGACTTTCCGAATTGGTTAGGTATAAGTACCGGTAGTCGTTACTCAAGCCTGAATGCGACGAAATGGTTTCATTGCGCCACAATATATCGCCGTCCAATTCCGAAATGGCCGCTATTCCGCCCTGATAACTGGCCACATAAATCACACCGTTAATGGCGATAGGATCAACATCCAGATCAACCAGACGTTCGATTTCAGAGCGCCCTTTAGAGATAGCAATGCTGGTTTCCCATACATATTTGCCGTCAGTCAGCCGTAAAGCCATCACTTTACCGTTATCGTAACCGCCGATCACGTTACCTTCAACAATCAACGGCGATCCGGTCCCGCGTAAACTTAAAGCCGGTACGCTACGCTCATAATTCCAGCGCTTGCCGCCGGTTTTTTCATCAAGAGCAATCACTGCGCCATCCGTGGTCCTGACGATAACAATGCCATTGGCGACCACAGGCACTGAAAGCACCTCGCTGGATACCGAGGTTTTCCATAACACCGCGCCGGTTTCAATGTCTAACGCAACGACTTCAGCATCGCTGGAACCCAAAATCACGGTGCCTGCGCCAAGACCCGGTCCACCGGAAAAGTGAACGTCGGTTTCGGTTTCCCAAATTAAATTGCCGGTAGTCAGGCTTCTGGCCTGCACCACGCCTTCCCGATCCGCCGCCAGTATTTTTCCGCTGCCGATGACTGGAATCAGTTTCAAGGATTGCTCGTCGGCGCCGACACCGACCGATTCTTTCCAGATAACTTCAGTCTTGATTTCAGGGGCATACTCAACCAGGAGGCTCGGAGGATCGGCGTTGTCTTCGCCGCCACTAAAGTAGTCGGTAATGCCGGAAATAGATTCCCCAATAGTATCAACAGCCGCACAGCCTGTTAATAAGGTGATAAAAATCAATACAGATAGGGTAAGACGCATTATTTTTGATTTTCCAGCTTTTCTTGGGCGGTCAGGTCATCAATTTTGAACTGTAACAAGGGTGACGGCTGTCCATTTCTCAGTGCATTTTGATACGATGTGCGCGCCTCATCCAAACGATCCAGGGCTACGTACAAATCGCCTACCAGTTCATCGTAATTGGCCGAATAACTGGCCGTTGCTTTGGCATCGACCTCGTTAACCACTTGCAAGCCCTGTTCGTATTCGCCGGTAGCCAGCATTAAACGCACCAGTCTTATCCTGGCGATATTGCTCAACTGTTTATCCGGCTCTGCCGCAATAGTTTTCAGAATCTGCTTCGCCGCGGTGAAATCGCCTTGCTGCGCTTTTAACTTGGCCTCGAATAGTCCGCTGAATGCGGCATATTCCGTGCCTTTAAACTGCTCCTGCATATGCTCGGCCAGTTTCTCTACGGACTCTTTTTTATCCCCGTCCAGTGCTTTCAGCAATTGGTCATAGGTTGCGGAAGCTTGCGCTGACTGCGTTTTCTTATGATCCTGCCAGTAATTCCAGCCCAGAATAATGACAATACCCATGACTAATCCAACGATGGTCGAGGTTGAGTTTTCTTTCCACCATCTTTTTAAGGCTTCAACCTGTTCTTCTTCTGTATCGTAAATTTCCACTTGTTTTTCTCTTTTTTAAATTTAAAAAATATATTTTCACCACGAAGGCACGAAGAACACGAAGTTTTTATTCTATTTTTTCTTCGTGAACTTCGTGTCTTCGCGGTGATTAATCAAGCTGCCTCTGTAAAAACTCAATCGCCTGCTGCTGCGACATATTTTGTTGCTCCAGCTCATTATGGCGTAGCGGTTTGACGCTGACCTCGCCACGACTGACTTCATCGTCGCCCAGAATGATCGCAAATTCGGCACCGCTTTTGTCGGCTTTTTTAAACTGGCTTTTAAAGCTGCCGCCACCGCAATTCACCTGCAATTTCAAGCCGGGAATCTCATTCCTGATGGTCTCGGCAAAGCGCATGCCTTCCTGCTCCGCGGTTTCGCCGACTCTAATCATGTAGACATCAACAACGCCAGCAAGCTGCACACACTCCAGTGTTTCCATCAAAGCCAACAGGCGCTCCATGCCCATCGCAAAACCGACCGCATGATTGGGCTTGCCGCCCAGCTGCTCTATCAGTCCGTCGTAACGTCCGCCCGCACAGACCGTGCCCTGCGAACCCAGTTCGTCGGTGACCCATTCGAATACGGTCTTACTGTAATAATCCAGGCCACGCACCAAGCGGGAATTGAGCTCGTAACCTATGCCCAGATCATCCAATATTGCGGTTATCGCGTTGAAATGCTGACGACTGTCATCGCCCAGATAGTCTGTCAATTCCGGTGCATTAGCCACAACCTGCTGCATCGCCGGATTTTTGGTATCCAGTATCCGTAGCGGATTGGTCTCCAACCGCCGCAAGCTGTCTTCATCCAATTGGTCCAGATGACTTTGAAAATAGCTGACCAGGCTTTCCCGGTAAACGATACGCTCGGCAATCGTGCCTAAGGAATTGAGCTGCAAGCGAACCTTATCGCGAATGCCCAGTTTTTTCCATAGCCGATCCATAATCAGGATCAATTCCGCATCAATATCGGGCCCGGCCATACCATAGGTTTCAACGCCCAGTTGAAAAAACTGGCGATAGCGGCCTTTTTGCGGACGCTCATGCCGGTACATCGGCCCGTAGTACCATAAACGGTGAACCTGGTTGTGCAATAAGCCGTGCTCCAGACAGGCCCTGAGACAACCGGCCGTGCCTTCGGGACGCAGGGTTAAAGAGTCGCCGTTCCGGTCGTCAAACGTGTACATTTCTTTTTCGACGATGTCGGTTACTTCACCGATAGAGCGCTTGAACAATTCGGTTTTTTCCACGATCGGCAAACGGATTTCACTGTAACCGTAAGCGCCAAGCACTTCCCTGATACATTGTTCCGCATATTGCCAGAGCGGAGTCTGCTCAGGAAGCACATCGTGCATCCCGCGAATTGCTTGAATATTATTTGCCATATTTAATTAAGGTTCTGCTGAAGTTAAAAATCTTTAAGCCCGGCGATTTTTTTTGCTTCATTTGAAAGCGGAAATTTTTCCAGCAATAAGTGTTTATATTCCCTGGCAAGCTCCCTGTTACCTATCACCCGCTCGGTTTGCGCCGCAAACCATAAGGTTTCAGGCGTATGCTCGGCAACGCCCAGATAACGCTGCAAAAAACCTTTTGCCGCCCAAAAATCACCGTTGTGATAAGCGATTTTTTGCATTTCCGACAACGCCGGTGCATAAGCGTTATTGAGTTGCAGCGCTTGCCTGAAATAGTTCTCGGCTTGCTGCTTTTGCCCTATGCTCAATGCGCATCGTCCGGCATTCGTTAATGCCAGCCACTGCCTGTCGTTTAACGGATTCGAACTGGCTTCGGACAATAAGTCCATGCCTTGTTCAAAGGCTTTGTGTTCGCAGAGGAAACGGCCAAAATTATTTCTTACACTCAAATCATCAGGCGCTAAATCCAGCGCAGTCTGATAATGCTCTTTGGCATTATCGGGCTGATTTAATTTTTCATACAAAAAAGCCAGCGCGTTATGCGCCTGGGCATTATCCGAATTATTTCTTACTGCCTGCAGCAAGTTCTCTTTAGCCAACTCCAGCTTATTCATGCTTAGATAGCGTACCCCGAGCTGCAAATGCACGTCGTCGGCATTATTACTTTTAATGTCGCTTGCTGAGCTGCAAGCAACCAAAATCATAACGAAAAAGCCAAACGCAAATCGATTAATCGCTCTTGATAAATCAAGCGGCACGTTCGGAGCCTGCCGGATGAAGTTTTAGGTGCCTGCGGCTTTTATCCTTAACTTGCCCGACCAACTGACCGCAAGCAGCATCAATATCTTCGCCGCGCGTCTTTCTAACCGTGGTGACAATACCTGCATCATTTAACAGCGTTTTAAACCGGTTGATCGCTTCTTTGCTCGAACAACGATAAGCCGAGTTAGGAAACGGGTTAAACGGTATTAAATTGATTTTTGACGGCACCGTTTTTAATAGTTTGATAAGTCCCCGCGCGTCCTGCACCGAGTCATTAATGCCATCAAGCATCACATATTCAAATGTAACCGTGCGCCGCGGCGCCAGTTTTGCGTTATCCCGGCACGCTTCCATTAATTCCTTCAACGGATATTTTTTATTGATCGGGACCAGTTCATCCCTTAATTCATCGGTCACTGCATGTAACGATACCGCAAGACTGACATCGCAGACTTGGGTTAAACGATACATGGCCGGCACTACGCCTGAAGTACTGACAGTCACCCGGCGCTTGGACAGCCCGAAGGTAAAATCATCCATCATCAGATTCATGGCCGCGACTACATTGTCGAAATTAAGCAGCGGTTCGCCCATGCCCATCATGACGACATTGGTAATCCTATTTTCCGGCCCCAACCTTTTTTGCGCGACGAATAATTGGCCGATAATTTCAGCCGTAGTCAGGTTGCGGTTAAATCCTTGCTGGGCGGTAGAACAAAAAGTGCAAGCCAACGCGCAGCCGATTTGCGATGAAACGCATAAAGTGCCGCGTCCCTCTTCAGGAATAAAAACCGTTTCTATCCGGTTGCCGCAATGGGTTTGCATGACCCATTTACAGGTACCGTCCGTTGCGACTTTTTCAAGCACGATTTCAGGCGTTGCTATGTAGCAGTTTTCAGTTAAATAAGCGCGCAATGACTTGCTCAAATTGGTCATCAGGTCGAAGTCTTCGACGCCTTCCTGATAAATCCATTTGAGCAACTGCGTCGCCCGGAAAGGCTTCTCGCCTAACTCGGCAAAAAAGGCCGCAAGGCCTTTTCTGTCGAAATCGAGCAAATTGATGGTTTTGGTATTAACGGGTTCTAGCACAGATTTCATTGTCGGAGAAAAAGTAGGCAATTTCCCTTTGAGCGGTTTCGACAGCATCTGAACCGTGTACGGCGTTTTCATCGATGCTGCTGGCAAAATCGGCGCGGATAGTTCCGGCAGCCGCTTCTTTCGGGTTGGTTGCACCCATGATTTCGCGATGCTTAAGAACCGCGTTTTCACCTTCAAGCACTTGCATGATCACAGGGCCTGAAATCATGAATGCGACTAAATCATTAAAGAAGCCGCGCTCGCTGTGTTCCGCATAAAAACCTTCGGCTTGCTCTTTGGTCAGGTGCAGCATTTTTGCGGCAACGATTTTCAAATCGTTTTTTTCGAAACGGCTGTAAATTTCGCCGATTACATTTTTTGCTACAGCGTCAGGTTTAATGATTGAGAAAGTGCGTTCGATTGCCATTGTTAAGGAAACTCCAGATTGAAAAATAGTAAGGATTGTGGATTATAGCCGATTGGCGGCCGTTATTGTAATCGCTTAGCCATTAACGCTAAGGCAAATTGTCGATTTCAGCGTTTTCTTTTTTTACCGACATCAGGTCTTTTCTCGATACGCCCAACCACAGTACGATAGGGCTTGCGACCAGCACCGACGAATAAATGCCGAACAAGATACCGATAGTCAGCGCCAGCGCAAAATTATGCAGCGCTTCGCCGCCGAAGAAAAACATCGCCAACACCATCATCTGCGTCATAAAGTGCGTAATAACGGTACGGGACATTGTTGTCGTGATCGCGTTATCGATCATTTCGGGAACGGTCGCTTTGCGCATCTTATGGAAATTTTCCCGTACCCGGTCGAATACCACGACCGATTCGTTGACCGAATAGCCTAATATCGCCAGCACGCCGGCCAGCACTGATAGCGTGAATTCCCATTGAAAAAACGCGAACATGCCGAGAATAATCACGATGTCGTGCATGTTTGCGATAATAGCCGCCAACGCGAAACGCCACTCGAAGCGAATGGCCAAATAAGACATAATCCCCGCTACGACTAAAAGTAGAGCCAATCCGCCGCTTTCAAACAATTCCTGGCTGACTTGCGGCCCGACAAACTCGACGCTACGTAACACGACACTAGGATCTTGCTCTTTCAGTTTTGCCAATATCACCTCGCTTAACTTGATGTCGTTGGTTTCAGGCTTCATCGGCAAACGGATTAACACTTCCTTTACGGTGCCGAAATTCTGCACCGAAAATTCGGATAATTTTTGATCTTCCAATACTTTTCGAACCGCTTCGATGTTGGCCGGCTGATTGTAGCCGACTTCGATTTGGATACCGCCGGTAAAGTCCAGGCCGAAATTAAGCCCCTTAAAGCCTAAGGCCAGTATCGCCAAAATAAAGGTAACTAGCGAAATGGTCGTGGTAATCCGACCATAGCGCATAAACGGAATATCGTGTTTAATTTTAAAAAGTTCCATTGAGTCCTCGAATATTATGTTCAGATAGCCAACTTATCCAACTTACGCTGCCTACCATAGGTGATATTGACCAACGCTCTTGATACTACAACCGCACTGAACATGGAAGTTAAAATTCCGATACACAGCACTAGCGCAAAACCGCGGATGGGGCCGGACCCCAACCAGAATAACGCGATGCCGGCAATCAAGGTCGTGATATTGGAATCGAAAATAGTCGCAAAAGCCCGCTCATAACCGGTATAAATGGCAGCGTTAGGCGTCATACCGAGCCTGAGTTCCTCGCGTATTCGCTCGTTGATCAGCACATTGGCGTCGATGGCCATGCCCACGGTCAGCGCAATGCCGGCCATACCCGGCAGCGTTAACGTGGCTTGCAGCAGGGACAGCACCGCAACCAACATCAACACATTCATGCCCAACGCGACGATGGAAAAAAGACCGAACACGCGGTAATAGACGATCATGAAAAACGCGACCGCTATGAAGCCATAGACATTGGAATTGATACCTTTGCCGATATTTTCTTGACCCAGGCTTGGGCCGACGGTGCGCTCTTCGACGATGTCGACCGGAGCCACCAACGCCCCCGCTCTCAACAATAACGACAAATTACGCGCTTCCTGCGGACTGTCTAAACCGGTAGTCTGGAACCGATGACTGAAAACACCCTGGATAGTCGCGACGTTGATGACTTTTTCAACTTTCTCTTTATGACGGACTTTTTGGCCGTTCACGACTTTGGTTTCAACTTTATATTCGATGAACACCACTGCCATCGGCTTGCCGATATTAGCCTGGGTCAATTTACCCATTTTGGCCGCACCGACGCCGTTTAGGGAAATATTAACCGAAGGCCTGCCATCCTGATCAACGCCGGAAGAGGAATCGACGATTTGATCGCCGGTCACGATAACCCGTCGATCCAACAGGATAGGATTGCCGTTACGCTCGGTATACAAGCGGCTGCCGACCGGAACATGGCCTTCGACCGCTTTTTGCACATCGTGTTCGACATCAACCAGACGGTATTCCAGAGTAGCCGTTGTGCCCAAAATTTCTTTGGCGCGAGTTGTGTCTTGCACGCCAGGCAATTGCACTACAATGCGGTTTTCACCCTGCTGCTGAATTACCGGCTCCGCAACACCTAATTCGTTGACGCGATTACGCAAAGTCGTCATGTTTTGCGCTACGGCAAATTTCTTAATATCCCGCACTTCTTTTTCGGAAAGCTTCAACCAGACTTGATCTTGTTCTTTTGGCTCGGTGACCTCCAAAGTGCGAAAGTCTTTACCTAATAGTTTCAACAACGCCGGTTTGTCATCAGCCGAATTCAGTTTAACCTTAATGAATCCACTGTCTTTAGAAACCGATTGATAACGTATTTTTTCGTTTCTTAACGCCAGACGCACATCATCGTTATAGCGATCTTCAGCTTGCTTAACGGCGGCATCCATGTCCACTTCCATTAGGAAATGCACCCCGCCGCGCAAATCAAGACCCAAATACATGGCTTCCGCTCCCAGAGACCTCAACCATGCAGGCGTGGTAGGCGCCAGATTTAACGCGACGTTATAATCATCGCCCATTTTATCCCTAAGTAAATCCGCTACTTTAAGCTGATCATCGGTACTGCTAAACCGAGCTAAAATATGGCCGTCTTTAAACTCAAACGCCTTTACATTAAATCCGGCCGTTTTAATCACGGATTCGACCTGATTTGCCTGTTCCTGAGTTAATTTTGCAGGGCGTGTCGATGCCACCTGAACAGAGGGATCGTCGCCGTATAAATTCGGCAATGCGTAAATAGTCGAGACCGCAAAAACGATCAGGACCAATAAATTTTTCCAAAGTGGGTAATGGTTTTGCATGTGTTATTCCAACAATTCAACTTTGTCGTAGGATGGGTAGAGGCGGCAGCCGAAACCCATCATAATCAATCGTCTATACGATAGGTTTCGCAATGCTCTACCCATCCTACGCGCAATGACATTAAACTTTAGCGACTTTCTTAGTTATCGCTTTGTAAGTTCCTTTCGGCATCATGGTATCAATGCTATGACGCTGTACTTGAATAAAAGTATTCTCGCAGACTTCAAGCTTGACGAAGTTTTCATCCAGATCAACGACCTTGCCCAAAATACCTCCTGAAGTAACCACTTCAGAACCTTTAGTCATCGCCGCGATCATTTCTTTCTTCTCTTTGGCGCGCTTGGATTGTGGACGCAAAAACAAAAAATAAAAAAACACCAGTATACCCAGTGGAAACAGCATGCCTTCAATACCTGGCGATTGGGCGGCGGGGGCAGCTGCGGCTACAGCATCAGAAATAAAAAAACTCATGGTTATCCTCGGGGGTTATTATTATATAAAAGCGTTGTATTTAAAAAAGTCCGTCATTATGCCACAGTCGGCACGGCTTTTCCTCGTTGTTGATAAAATTGCTTGACAAAAATATCCAGCTCTTGCTTTTCAATCGCATCACGCAAGCCCTGCATCAGACTCAGGTAATAATAAAGATTATGTATAGTATTGAGCCTTGAACCCAGCATTTCCTTGCATTTATCCAAGTGTCTCAAATAAGCTCTTGAATAATTCCGGCAGGTATAACAGCCGCAGGATTCATCCAGCGGACCGGTATCGAACTCATACTGGCTGTTCCTGATCTTTACCACGCCGAACGTGGTAAAAAGATGGCCGTTACGGGCATTACGGGTCGGCATCACGCAATCGAACATATCGATACCGCGCCTGACGGCATCAACCAAATCCTCCGGCGTCCCCACTCCCATTAAATAGCGCGGTTTATCGATCGGCATTTTGCTATGCACCACATCCAGCGTTGCCATCATTTCTTCCTTAGGTTCGCCGACCGACAGACCGCCGATCGCGTAACCGTCGAAACCGATATCCACCAATCCGGCTATCGACTCCTGACGCAAATGTTCATACATCCCGCCCTGCACGATGCCGAATAAAGCCGACTCATTACCTTCATGAGCCGCCTTGCTGCGCGCCGCCCAACGCAATGATAAGCGCATCGAATCGGCCGCTTCATGAACTGTCGCAGGATATGGGGTGCATTCATCGAAAATCATCACAATGTCCGAGCCCAAATCGCGCTGTACCCGCATGGATTCTTCCGGCCCCATAAAAATAGAGCTGCCGTTAATAGGTGATTTGAACGTCACACCTTGTTCGGTGATTTTTCGTAAGGCCCCCAGGCTGAACACCTGAAAACCGCCGGAATCGGTTAATATCGGCTTGTCCCAATGCATAAAATCATGCAAGTCGCCGTGCGCCTTGACTACATCCATGCCGGGGCGCAGCATTAAATGGAAGGTATTGCCCAGAATAATCTGCGCGCCGATGCCGGTCAGTTCATCGGGCGTCAGCGACTTAACCGTTCCGTAAGTGCCGACCGGCATAAAAATAGGCGTTTCAACGATGCCGCGGGCAAACTTAAGCTGGCCGCGCCGAGCATGACCGTCCGTATTGATTAATTTGAATTCCATAAATACTTGAGAACATTAATAAGGCTGGGAATTATCCAGACTTTTTAAGTCAATGTATATGTGAATAAAAGTCTTTTATTCATATACTGCTCAGGGAACAGGCAATCTTAATTATCCAAAAAAGATTTTATAACCACCCATTGAGCATCGATTTCTTGACCGCATATCTTGCGAATATAAATAGTACAACCGAAAATTGAAGCGCAGAACCGACACTTATGCTGTCGTACGGGGAAAAACCGAATCGCTCCGCAATATCCTGTCCCCGTTCTGGGTATCGACGGTCACTATTTAGGTTTGATGCGACCGAGGTACTTTGTCTAAAGTTGAGAGCTTTCACGCATAAAAAAGGCTGGATACTCTCCAGCCTTTTTCGTTTGTTACTGATTAATGCAACAGCCCCTGCAATAATCCATTCAACTTATGCACAAAAGCCGCCGGATCGTCCAGCTGTCCGCCTTCGCTCAGGATGGCTTGATCGAACAGGATATGAGCCAGGTCGGCAAAACGATTGTCGTCTTGCTCTTCTTTCATTTTAACCACCAACGGATGGGTCGGATTAAGTTCGAAGATCGGCTTTCTGCCCATTCCCATGCCCAAGCCTTGTCCGGCTTCCTTCATGATTCTTTCCATGTTCAGGCTCATGCCGTAGACATCGGCGACCAAGCAGGCGGGCGATTCGGTCAAACGATGGCTCAAGCGCACTTCGCTGACTTTATCGGCCAGTACGTCTTTAATCTGCTTGAGTATCGCTTCAAAATCCTTGTTCACTTCTTCCTGGGCTGCCTTGTCTTCTTCGGCATCCAAAACACCCAAGTCCAGATCGCCTTTGGCAACGGACTGTAAATGCTTGCCGTCGAATTCGTCCAGGTTAGACACCAGCCATTCGTCGATACGATCCGATAATAATAAAACCTCAATACCTTTCTTACGGAAAATTTCCAGATGCGGGCTGTTTTTGGCCGCCGAGAACGTGTCTGCGGTGACATAATAAATCTTGTCCTGCCCTTCTTTCATGCGGCTGACATAAGCTTCCAAAGAAACTTCCTGTTTGTCGGTGTCGGCATGCGTTGAAGCAAAGCGCAACAGTTTGGCGACACGCTCTTTATTGGCATGATCTTCAATCGGGCCTTCTTTGATAACCGCGCCGAATTGGGACCAGAACTTTTCGTATTTTTCCGGCTCGGTCTTGGCCAAATCTTCCAGCATGCCTAACACTTTTTTAACGGCGCCTGACTTGATGGTGCTGATTTGCTTGCTTTGTTGCAGGATTTCCCGCGATACGTTCAGCGGCAGGGAGTTGGCATCGATAATACCCCGGATAAAACGCAGGTAACGCGGCATCAACTGCTCGGCATCGTCGGTAATAAACACTTTGCGTATGTACAGTTTTACGCCGTGTTTGGTATCCCTGTCCCACATGTCGAACGGTGCCCGCGACGGCACATAAAGCAGCAAGGTATATTCATTGGTGCCCTCGACTTTGCTATGCACATGGGTTAACGGGTCTTGGAAATCATGGCCAACATGTTTGTAGAATTCGTTATATGCTTCATCGGAAATTTCCTGACGCGCTTTGGTCCATAATGCGGAAGCCGAGTTAACGGTCTCTTCGACAATCTCCACCGGCTTTTTCTCTTCGCCTTCTTCTTCCTCATCCATAGATGGCGCAACTTCTTTGTCCATCACGATAGGCAGGGAAATATGGTCGGAAAATTTTCTGACGATAGAGCGGATACGGTAGCCGTCCAGAAACTCGCTTTCGGCTTCTTTCATATGCAAGACGATTTCGGTTCCACGTTGGGCTTTTTCTACGGATTCGAGTGTGTAATCGCCCTCGCCCGCCGATTCCCAACGCACACCTTCGCTCTTGTCGGCACCGGCCTTGCGAGTGATTAAAGTCACTTTATCGGCAACGATAAATGCCGAATAAAAACCCACGCCGAACTGGCCGATCAATTCGCTGTCTTTGGCTTGGTCGCCGGTTAATGCTTGAAAAAACTGTTTGGTGCCTGATTTTGCGATCGTTCCGATATGTTCCTGAACTTCCGCACGAGTCATGCCGATGCCATTATCGATAATGGTGATAGTGCGTTTTTCTTTATCGTATTCCAGACGGATTTTCAGCTCACTATCGCCTTCATACAATTTGTCATTAGATAGTGCCTCAAAACGCAGTTTATCCGCTGCATCCGACGCATTGGAAATCAATTCCCGTAAGAATATTTCCTTGTTACTATATAACGAGTGAATCATTAAATGCAGAAGGTGCTTAACTTCAGTTTCAAAGCCTAATGTTTCTTTTTTTGCTTCAACAGTCATTTTTATCAATCCTGATTAATTATAAGATTAACGCCAATATTGGGACTCGTTGGTTTTTTTCAAGGCCAAACCAGACAGATGAAATATAAGATTAATTCTTTATGGCAATAAACCTCGCATCAAAAAAAATATTGGTTGTCGAAGATCAAGCGATCATGCGCGAAACCATTAAACATATCCTGGGTTCATTTGGCGCCCGGTTTATTGTTGAGGCGGAATCCGGCATCAATGCAATAACGGCGATGAGAATCGACAGGTTTGATATTGTGCTCTGCGATTACAATCTGCTTAGGGGAAAAAACGGTCAGCAGGTTCTGGAAGAAGCCCGGCACCTTAAATTATTACCGGTTAAGACTATTTTTATCATGGTTACGTGTGAACAAAGCCAAGAGATGGTGCTTACCGCTATCGACAACAAGCCCGACGACTATCTGATAAAACCCTTTAACCGGCTGCAGCTGTTAAGCCGTATTGAACGATGCTATGCCCGCAAAAAATACTTGGCCAGCATAGAAAATGAAATAGACAACGGCAACCTTTACCTGGCTATACAGAATTGCGAAAAGCTGCTCAAGCTCGATGACAAAAAGATGCGCTTGCAATTATTAAAAATACACGCCGAACTGACCATTAAGGTTGGCGACTTTAAAAAGGCCGAAGAGATTTACCAAAGCATTCTGCAAGAAAGAGAACTGCCCTGGGCCAGATTGGGATTGGGGGTGGTTGCTTTTTTTCTTGGCTATTACGATCAAGCGATCAAGACTTTTCAGGATCTCATTGAACAGTATCCGGTAATGTTGGAGGCTTATGATTGGCTGGTAAAAGCGCACGAATCCATGGGTAATGATGAACATGCCGTATCATCGCTTAATTCAGCTGTTACGCTTTCGCCTATGTCCATCTTAAGGCAAAAAAAGCTGGCCTTGCTCGCTGACAAAACCGAAAACTTCGCTGTTGCCAAAAGAGCCTACACCGCCACCATAAAACTAGGCAAAAACTCCATACATGGCTCATCGGCCGACTATGCGGGATTGGCCAATGTCCATTTAAAAAGCAACGCCGCCAACGAAGCGCTAAAGATATTGTATGAACTGAATCAACAATCTCACAATGATCCTGAAGCAAAAATCCGGGCTGCCCTATTAGAAAACGAGATTCACCAGACTAAAGGCAACAAGGCGCTAGCTCAACAAGCTTATGACAAAGCGTTTAAGCTAAACGAACAATTTAATAATCAAATAACCAGAGAATTACGCCTGGAAATGGCAAAAGCTTTTTACCTGAATAGAAACGGCGAAATTTGCGATGAGATTCTTAATGATTTAATTAAAACCAATATTGATGATAAGCTTTTTATCAAAGATATTGTAACGATGTGCAACGCCATTATCGGCGAAAACCATGCCGAAACGCTGATTCAGCATATCAAGAAAGAGCTGGTCGACATCAATAATAAAGGCGTGAGCCTGTTCCAGGAAGGCGATATTAAAGGAGCTCTCGCAGTCTTTGAAAGGGCGATTGCAAAAATGCCGGATAATCAAACGATCATTCTAAACATGATAAAAATCATTATTCATGACATTAAAACATCTAAATCCGACCCTGAAAAAATCATCAGCGCCCAGTCCTATATCAATAAAGCCATTCAAATAGGCATACCCCACAATCAAATCAGTGGTCTCCAAATAGAGCTGGACACTATTCAACATAAAAACCAACCAACCTAATCCGCCAAGATGCACAATACACATATGTCTTCAATCGGTTTTCCTGCCATTTTGGCTTCTTCAGTACATGATATAAAGAATTCATTGACAGCTCTTCGGGCGCTGCTCAGCCAATTGGAAAATGTCTACCAAGATCCAAAACCGACTGAGTTCAGGCAACTGGAATTTGAAACCAATCGGATGAACAATTGTCTGATGCAGTTATTGACCCTTTATAAAATCGATTTATCCCAATTCAGCCTGACTATAGACGAACATAGCGCCGCTGACATATTGGAAGATGTCATCGCCCAGCAATCTACTTTATTATCCTTAAGCAGCATTGAACTTATTACCGAATGCCATGATGAACTATTTTGTTATTGCGACGACTCCCTGATCAGCAACGCCCTCTGTACGCTGGTCAATAACGCACAGCGTTATTGCAAGAGTAAAGTTATGCTTTCTGCCGCCCAGGAAGATAATTATATTGTTTTCTGTATTGAGGATGATGGCATGGGCTATCCGGAAAGTCTTATGTCGTCGGACTACAAGCAACTTCCCCAGCTTGATATGTCTAACGGCAATACCGGATTGGGTTTGTTTTTTACTGAGACCATCGCACAATTACACATCAAAGGTGATAAGCGAGGCTTTATTATGACTGACAATAATAGCCAGTTTGGCGGGGCCAGATTTAAACTGTATTTACCGTAACTGCTGATGAAAATGCCGCCCCTCGCCTATGCCCTTGTAGGCGGCAAACATCAGGCAAACGGCCAGTAAAGTTTCCCACGGCTCTCCTTGCTGCCGGCCTTTAATCTGCCGGTCCGCCTTTGCACTCAACGTCAATATGCTGTTGAGGTCACTATCAGCCAGCCTGTTCAGCGCATCACTAACCAGTTGCTGGCGCTTGTCCCAAATCTGGTTGTTTTTAAAGACCAATGCCCTGTTTTGCCCTTGAGCTAACGCCTGCTTAATCCTGATTAATGCACGGGCTTCCCGCGTCAAAGCCCATAAGACTACCGGAGCCGCAACGCCTTCTGCCTTTAAGCCGGACAATATCTTGAAAATCCGGCCTACTTTGGCTGCCAGTACGCTATCCATCAGCTTAAATACATCGAACCTGGAGCTGTCCGCCACCACATCGAAAATCTGCTGATTGCTGAGGTGACCGGTACCGTATAACACGTACAGTTTCTCTATTTCCTGGGCGGCCGCCAACAGATTGCCTTCAATTCTGGAAGCCAGAATCTTTATACCTTCTGTTTCAGCCTGTAGCCCGCGTCGCTGCATTCTTTGCTGCAACCAGCGAATCAAGTCTTGCCCTTCTAACGGCCATACTTGAATAACGCAACCGACCTTATCCAAAGCCTCAAACCAGCGCGCTTTTAATGAAGCACCTGCCATCTTTGCTGCGGTAATCAGTAACAGCGTATCTTCCGGCAAACGTTCGCAATAGGCGATTAAAGCCTTTGAGCCATCAGCACCCGGCGTGCCGGAAGGCAGTCTTAAGTCGATGATTTTTTTATCGGCAAAAATAGATAACGAACCTGCCGACTCCGTTAATTCATTCCATGAAAATCCGGAGTCAACAACAAGCACCTCGCGACTTTCATAACCCGCTTTTCGCGCCTCGGCCCGGACAGTATCAGCGACCTCGCCCAACTGCAACGGCTCGTCGCCGCTAATAAAATAAACCGGCGCCAAACCTTTTTGCAAGGCCGCAGCTATCTGTTCAGGCTTAAGCCGCATGCTATTTGGTGCCTGCCTCTAATACGACCCTGGCGCGGTTAACGATGGTATGCACTGCTTGTTGATACATTTCATTACGTATCACGCCTTCTTCATTATCCTTGGCGATCACAAATTGCTGATCATTGTAATACTCACGCCTGATTTCAACAGTCTGCCGCGGCATCAAAATGGCATCGACGGCATTAGCAAATTCATAATCCAGGCGATATTCCAGTTCAAACTCATTAGACTTGCCTCGGGTACTCAACGACAACACCCTCCGGTTAAAATCTTCGCTTAATATCTTGATGACAATACCGGCCCCTTTACGAGAAGACGCAAGCTGACCGGAAGATGACTGCATGATCTGGCTGAATTGGTCGCGTAGCGGCCCCGATCCGCCCTCTACAAAAACATTTTTCATACTTGCAGGCAGCTCAAAAGCGCCCCGCAAATGATAGCCGCAAGCGCTCAATAACAAAGCCGCAATAAAGATGACTGCTTTTTTTGTTAACACACGTTCCCCTTAAACTACAACATTGACCAATTTTTTAGGCACCACGATCACTTTCTTGATCGGCTGACCTTCAATAAAGCGCTTGACCTGTTCATCACTCAGCGCCATAGCCTCTATTTCTTCTTTAGATGCATTGACCGATACCGACATTTTGCTGCGCAATTTGCCGTTAACCTGTAGCACCAGCTCCAAGGTATCCTGCTCCAAAGCCGTTGCATCAACTTCGGGCCATGACGCGCTGACTACAGCTTCTTGATGCCCCAAATCCAGCCACAACTGATGGCAGATATGCGGCACAATCGGCGATAGCATCAACACAATGGCTTCCAACACTTCCTGCCGGACCGCCTTGCCGTTGTCGGAGTCATCAACAAATTTGGACAAAGTGTTGATCAGCTCCATGTTCGCCGCAATCACGGTATTAAAAGTATAGCGTCTGCCAAAATCATCGGTCGCTTTCTGGATAGCCAGATGCAGTTGCCGGCGCACAGCCTGCTGCTCAGAGGTTAAAGCTTGTTTATCCAGCGGCACCGTGGAACCACCGGCTTCACAATGCAGATAAGCCTGTTTCCAAAGCCGCTTCAGGAACCTGAATGCGCCTTCTACGCCACTGTCGGACCATTCCAGCGATTGTTCCGGCGGCGCGGCAAACATGATAAACAAGCGCACAGTATCGGCGCCGTATTGATCAATCAGGCCTTGCGGATCAACCGTATTGCCCTTGGATTTGGACATTTTGCTGCCGTCTTTCAGCACCATGCCTTGGGTCAACAGCTTTTTAAACGGCTCGTCGCAAACCAGCAAGCCTTCATCACGCAACAATTTGGTATAAAACCGCGCATACAACAAATGCAAAATAGCATGTTCGATGCCGCCGATATAATGATCGACCGGCAACCAATATTTGGCGCTTTCATCGAGCATCCTGTCTGGGTTATTGCCTGCGAAGCGTGCAAAATACCAGGATGATTCCATAAAAGTGTCGAACGTATCAGTTTCCCGGCGCGCCGCTTTGCCGCATGATGGACAAGTCGTATGGGAGAAAGTCGGATGCGCCACCAGAGGCGATTGCGAACCGTCAAGTACCACGTCTCTAGGCAGTTCCACCGGCAAATCCTGCTCGGGAACCGGAACCGTGCCGCAGTCGTCGCAATAAATAACCGGAATCGGCGCGCCCCAATAACGCTGACGGGAAACACCCCAGTCGCGCAATCTGAAATTGGTTTTCCGTTGGCCTTTTTGGTCTTTTTCCAGCGCTTCTGAAATAGCTGCAAAAGCTTGTTCGGACGTTAAGCCGTCGAACGCGCCGGAATTTTTCAACACGCCTTTTACGGTATAAGCTTGCTCGGAACAATCGTCGTTTCCGCCGTCTTTGGCGAAAATCACCTGCTTGATCGTGATACCGTATTTCTTCGCAAACTCGAAATCACGTTGGTCATGAGCAGGAACCGACATCACCGCACCGGTGCCGTAACCCATCAACACAAAATTGGCAATCCACACCGGAACCTGTTCGCCGGTGATCGGATGAACCGCTTTGATGCCGGAATCGATGCCGCGCTTTTCCATGGTTTCCATGGCCGCTTCGGAAGTTTCCATCATCTTGCAATCATCGATGAATGCGCGGATCTCGGCATTGGTTTCCGCGGCTTTCAGCGCCAGAGGATGTTCCGCCGCCACGGCAAGATAGGTCACGCCCATCAAGGTATCGGGACGCGTGGTGTAGATGCTCAAAGGCTGATCCGAATCGGGCACCGGAAAATTCATCTCCACACCTTCGGAGCGGCCTATCCAGTTGGCCTGCATGGTTTTGACCTGTTCCGGCCAACCGTCCAGCGTCTCCAACGAAGCTAGCAATTCATCCGCATAGGCAGTGATTTTTAAGAACCACTGGGCGATTTCTTTGCGCTCGACTTGGGTATCGCAACGCCAGCAGCAGCCGTCGATGACCTGTTCGTTAGCCAGAACGGTCATGTCATTCGGACACCAGTTGACCGGCGCGGTTTTTTTATAAACCAGGCCTTTTTCCAGCAACTTCAGGAAAAACCATTGCTCCCACTTATAATAATGCGGATCGCAGGTGGCTAATTCACGGTCCCAGTCATAGCCGAAACCCAGCCGTTTGAGCTGGTCGCGCATGTAGTCGATGTTGCTGTAGGTCCAGTCGGCCGGATGTACGCCGTGCTGCATCGCGGCATTTTCCGCAGGTAGGCCGAACGCATCCCAACCCATAGGCTGCAACACATTTTTGCCCAACATGCGCTGGTAACGGCTGATGACGTCACCAATGGTATAGTTGCGGACATGGCCCATATGCAGCTTGCCGCTGGGGTAAGGAAACATCGACAAGCAATAATATTTATCCTGTGTAGACGATTCCGACACATTAAATACGCCTGACTCGTCCCAGGCGGCCTGTACTTCTTGCTCGATTGCCAAAGGCTTATAATTTTCTTGCATCCTTCTCGTCTTTTACCAGTCAAAAGCGTTAGAATACCGTACAGTTGCTTAAATCTAAAGCGCCATTTTCAGGAGATGAACCCTAATGAATAAAAACAAACTTGTCACCGCCTACACCGATTTCATGAAGCATCTCCATGAAACCATGGAAGATACGCTGCATTCTTTTGCCGAAGCGCTGGAAATTTCAAAAGAAAAAACCAGAAAAGACAGCAATTTGACCAGCGATGAGCTGGACAGGGTTTCAGAGTATGTTAAACGCGACGTTGAACATGCGGCTCAGGGCTTATCAACCGAACAAGACAAGGACTCATTGTCCGAGTGGTTTAAGTTCGATGTTGAATTAATTGAAAACTTCGCGCTGGATGCTTTTTTAAGCGTTGCCGATAAAACCCGTCTGGAGCTGGCAAAACTGGAAGAATTGGCAAAAGCACACACCTACCACAGCGGCGACATTACGGTACCGGGAACTTTTATCTGCGACGACTGCGGCAAAGAAATTGCTTTCAAAACAGCCAGCGAAATTCCCGAATGTCCGCAATGCCACGGCAAAACCTTTATCCGCATTTGATATTACCGGCCCAAGCTTTATAATGAAACTTTCAACTATTTGATTTAACGGGGATAACATGCGCAGAGTCATTTTCAACCAGAAAGGCGGCGTCGGCAAATCTACTATTACGTGCAATTTAGCCGCCATCAGTGCTGTTGAGGGTAAACGCACATTAGTTATCGATCTCGACGTTCAGGGCAATTCAACACAATACCTGCTCGGCAATAAAATCAGCGATAGCGACAAAACTATTGCTCACTTTTTTAAAGACTGCCTGAGCCTGTCCCTGTTTGGCGGCGGCTCATCCGGGTCTGGCCTTGAAAGCGCAATACATGAGACGCCGTTCCCCAACCTGTTTGTGATTCCATCCCACCCCGAACTTGAACCGTTGCAAAGTCGTTTGGAATCGCGGATGAAAATTTTCAAATTAAAAGAAGCGCTGGAAAAACTTGAAGGCTTTGATGAAATTTATATGGATACGCCGCCTATCCTGAACTTCTACAGCCAGTCTGCATTAATCGCTGCCGAAAAATGTTTAATCCCGTTTGACTGCGATACTTTTGCCAGAGAAGCCCTGTATTCATTGATGCAGGTCGTGGCGGAGGTTAAAGCCGACCATAACCAAAATCTTGAGGTTGAAGGCATCATCGTCAACCAATATCAAAAACAAGCCAATATGCCCCGCCAGATAGTTGAAGAGCTTATTGCCGAAGGCCTGCCGGTATTGGCAGCAATGATTTCACCATCGGTCAAGGTCAGGGAATCGCATTCAGAATCCAAACCGCTGGTGCATTACGTCCCCAATCATAAGCTGACTGACGAATACCGTGCGTTGCATGCTGAGATTCATGGCAGTTAATCTGTAACGACTTCATCGTTCCCATTCTCCGGAGACTGTGAAAGTATTCTTAAAAATATGACGCATACTATTTTAGTGACTTGTCAGTCATTGTTTTATTGATCGTGGGAGGGGCTTTAGCCCCGACTTTCGGGGCTAAAGCCCCTCCCACATGAATACTTTCACAGTCTCTCCGGCGTGGGAACGCATCCATTACCGCTCCAGCGGTGCGAGTCGCAGAGCGTCTCCGGTGGTAATGCACCGCACCATTACACTGCATCCCTAACACCATGAACAGCGTTACATCCGACAATCTTAAGCCCTGGCTACTCCCAATCCTGTCCGGCATCCTAATCGGCACCAGTTATATCCCCTTCCCGCCGTGGGCTTCTCTATTTTGTTTTGTACCGCTGTGGATTTTCTGGAACCAGCAAACCCGCTTGAAAGATGTTTTTATCGGTGGATTAATTACTTCTTTCGTATTCACACTGATCGGCTTTAACTGGGTCACATACCTGCTGCATGAATTTGCTCATCTTGACTGGCCTGTAGCGGTCATTGGCATGGTGGTCTATGGCTTGATAGCCCACTTATTTGTGCCGCTGGCCGGTGTATTGTGGTTTTGGGGACGAAAGAAATTTCAGTGGTCAAAGCGGCTGTCGCTGGGACTGATGGCGCTAATCACCATGCTTTGCGAAGCCTACTCGCTGACCCTGTTTGACTGGAACTTCGGTTATTCCTGGTATGGAGCAAATATCCCCGTTTACCATTGGGCCGAAGTGATCGGTTTTAGCGGACTCAGCGCGGCAACACTGCTTTGCAATCTGCCGCTTTATATTGCCTGGGAAAAGCGCAAACAGAACGCCGGTAAAATCCTATTAACAACTGTTGTTACAGGCTTTATCTTGCTGAATGTCGGCGGCCTGTGGCTTAAAAACAGGCTGCCGCAACCGGATGCATCGTTTAAAACACTGTTGATTCAAGCCTATATCGATAACGCCGAAAAACTGGCTGCCGAGCTGGGCAAAGGCTACGGCAAGGAAATATTCAATCGCTATACCGCACTGACCGACAGCGCACTCAAAGCACACAAAGACGACAAAATCGACTTCGCGATGTGGCCCGAAACCGCATTTCCGGCATTGTTAGGCGAGCAATTTAAATTTGATGCTTATCCTGTAGCCCTGGCCCAGTTTCTCCAGCAGCGGCAACTGCCGCTTATTACCGGCGCCTATAGTGTCGATGAATCATCGCGCCTAATCACCAACTCCTTATTTGTATTAAACAAGGATGGCGAAATAGTACCGCCGCATTACAGCAAATCGATATTATTGGCTTTCGGCGAATATATCCCCGGCGAGCAATTCTTCCCAGAAATCCGCAACTGGCTGCCGCCTACCGGACATTTCGCAAGAGGCCACGGCCCGACCAATTTACTGCACTGGAACGGCTACAAAATGGGGGCGCAAATTTGCTACGAAAGCCTGTTCCCACGCTTTTCTCGCTCGCTGGCTGAACTTGGCGCCCAATTCATCATCAATGTAACCAACGATTCCTGGTACGGTGCATGGCAGGAACCTTATCAACATATGTATATGACGCTGGCCCGAGGTGTAGAATTTCGCCGCCCGGTACTGCGCGTCACCAATACCGGCATTTCCACGGTATCGCTGGCATCGGGAGAAATCCTGGAACGCTCTCCTATACATCAGGCTTGGGCAGGCTTATACGAAGTACCTTACCTGAAGAACCCGCCCGCCACTTTCTACCAAAATTGGTTCTGGCTGGTGCCGGGTTTATTATGGGGAGCGTTGGCTTTGTTACTGGGGATTGGTTTTCTAAAACGGTCGAGTAGCAACATTGCTTAGGCTAGCCCAGAGCATCGAATAGCGAATGTTGGGCTTTCTCGCGTCAGCCCAACTTACGATCCTGTTAAGGCTTGTCATTTGAAATCCCGTAGCGGTTAATAGCCTGCCGCTATAACCGATCCAGCGGACTCACCACGCCTTTGCCGCCTTTGTTTAATACATGGGTATAGATCATTGTCGTGGCAACATCGCTATGCCCCAGCAATTCCTGGACAGTGCGAATATCATAGCCCGACTGCAAAACATGCGTCGCAAAGCTGTGTCTTAAAGTATGCGGCGTAGTCGGTTTGGCTATGCCCACCGCTTGAGCCGCCCGCTTAACATACCGCTGCACCTGCTTTTCCTCAACATGATGGCGACGCTCCGAATTGCTGCGCGGATCGATGGAATAATTTTTTGCGGCGAAAACATATTGCCAGCCCCACTCTTTCGAAGCATTGGGGTATTTAATCGCCAACGCATCCGGCAACCACACATCGACCTTGCCCAGAATAACATCCTGCTCATGCCACTCTCGGCGCAACGCCAGCTGCGCGCGCATCGGCTCCACAAGACTTTCCGGCAGCATGGTCACCCGGTCTTTGCCGCCCTTGCCGTCGCGCACAATAATTTCCCTGCGCTCCAGCTCAACATCTTTCACCCGCAAGCGCACCGCTTCCATCAATCGCATGCCGGTACCGTACAGCAACTTGATAATCAAACCGATAGGTTCAGGCGCTAACGATGCTTCATGTAATAAAACTTGTATTTCCTGGACTGTAAGAACCACAGGCAATCTCCGGGGCTTTTTTGAGCGCTCAAAACTATCCAGCCAAGGCAAATCGACCGCCAACACCTCGCGGTACAAAAACAAAATCGCCGACAACGCCTGATTTTGGGTAGAACTGGACACATGCCGTTGCGTAGCCAGATAAGTCAGAAATGCCTCCACCTCAATTGCTCCCATTTCCAAAGGATGTCGCTTATGGTGATACAAAATGAACTGTTTAATCCAGGCGATATAGGTTTTTTCAGTGCTCAGGCTATAGTGTTTAAAGCGAATCTTGTCGCGGACTTGGTCAAGTAATTTCTTGGGCTGCGCCGATGTCGTATTTGTTTGCATGATTTGTCGCCTTAACTTATACTCTAATCATTAAAAACAATAAGATAATTTTAATTGAAAATGATTATACGACAACATGAATTTTTTATACGATAAATGATGTCGTATATATTACGTTATACATCTTCAATATAGTGCTTAAGCGCGGCTTTAAAATGCTCGGTTGGGTCGCCATAACCAAACCCGACATAAGCGCCTACCACGTCATTTAAAGTTACCCAGTTTGTGGCTCTGGACTCCAGTCCATCAAGCAGCGACTGGAGTCTAACCTTTTCGGCTTTATGTTTTTGGTCTAGTGTCATAAAAATGTATAACTGTCAGGTCAATGGGACGCGCCTAAAGTTCAGCGCGTCGCTCAAGTTCAATCGTGCGCGCCCTTTACCAGGGCGTTAGATCCACCTATTTAGGGTTGCTTGCACTCTATCCAGTCAGTGAATTTGCTGCATTCAAATAGCCCGGAGAAGCCGTGTACCCACAGTTTCCCATCGCTCATTTTCTCGACTTTTAGTGGGATTCTGTCAGGTATGCTTTTGCGAGTCCACCATCCTTCGTGTGTAGGTTGATCTAACCCGTCAGTCAACTCGGACTGGCCGACCTGTAGCGGGTTTGTATTTTCGTTTGTGATCATAAATCCTCGCTTCGTTTAGGGTTTGTCACCGGCCAGCCGGTTACTTTTTGCGTTAGATATCCCATGTCTCGATCCATTTTGCTTAAAATTTTCAAGTGGCTTGCGGTTACGATCACTATCCTTACTTTACTTCTCGTAGTGGCCATCACCGTTTTCATATGGCAACGCCCATGGATACCCTTCCTTGACGACGGTCCTTTTAAGGGGCAACCAATCCAAAGCCTCCCGAAAACTGCGCCCCTGCAAGTGTTTCCAGTACGAGATTTTGTCCTTGAAGTTTATGCACCACTATCGAAGGAACAAGCACCTATCGTATTGCTACGAACCCAAGACAAGCGGGTAAAATGGGCTGTTCATGCGGAGGGAATGGAAAATACACATGTGTCATCGCTAAAGTTCATTGATTACCGAACTATTTTCGGTACGACGGTTCGAGGCACAGTGCAGTGGACTTATGGATATGAGGCAATGTGGTGGATGATTGGTCGTGATGGTTCATTAAAAGAATACTGGTACTCATGGTAACCACCAAAACGTCCCTAACATTGCGCTCAACCGGAGCGCGGTTACAATGCAGTTTTATTTTTTCAGCTTTCCGGGCCGCGCCCCGGTTAGCTCTACGTTAGGCAACATTCCATGAGCATAGTCCGCGAATTCCTCACCGACGATACTGAGCCAGTCAATCTCATCATGACCACCTGCACTCAGGAACTTCGAAAGGTTTATGGCCCCAAGCCGGCTACAAAAAGGGTTTCCAAAATTCAGCCGAACTCATCGCGAATCGTAGCTGTTAGCCCAAAAGACACGGTTGTTGGTGTCGCCGAGTGTATCCATCGCGAGTTGGCCCTTTACGTGCAGGGCATTGCGGTAGCTCCAACGTATCGACGGCGCGGTGTGGCTACCGACTTGCTTGCTCACTGCAACTCGCTCGCTGCCGATGCCGGGCTAAATGTCTTGGAAATCGCCACAATCAAGGAAACTGGGAATGCCGAGTTATTTTGTCGCCTTGGTTTCTTTGTCATTGATGAGCGTGTTTCGGATCACTTCTGGCACCACGATAAGCAGCCAGTTACTGAAGTTACGCTTAGGCGCCATGTTACCTAACATCACAATCCACCGGACCTCCGGCAAGCTGCGCTTGCCTACGTCCGGTGATTTACAACGTTAGGCCCATGCTGCAACCAACTTACTATCCTAGGAACTTATGTTAATCAATGTTTTCGAGACCATGACATCGGGCCCGGAGGAGTTCTTCAATCTGTCGGACATGGATATAGAGAAAATGAAATCCGATACCTTGATTGCGTTTCGATACTTCACCAAGCTCAAGGCCCTAGACTTCTTAGCCACGGGCGAGATATATATGGCACATCCTAGTCAATGGGAAGATCCCTTTGAAGGGGAATTATATATGTATTGGGGCCTTATTACGGGAAGGGGTCATCTAACGGATCACATGAAATCTCTTTGCCTTTCCGAAGATCCAGAATCCGATTTAATCTGGAAATGCTACTGCCAAGACAACTCCGGAATAAAGATTGGTTTTAAAGTAAACGCCCTAGCCGCGGAAATCAATGCAAATGTTTTGGGTAGAGTTTTGTATATAGACAGAATTAATGCTCTGGACATCATAGATAATCAATTAGAAAAAATTCCAACTAATCATTCCCACAAATTAATTTTTACAAAACAACGAGCATATGAAGGAGAGCGAGAATTAAGAATTCTCAAATTTGACGAAGAAGAAAACGCGAAGAAACCATTTCGCGTCAAGGTCAAATTATCTGATTGCATTGAATCGATCACGATAAACCCCCGAGCAAGTGAAGAGGATGCATCCGAACTCACAGCGGCAATCAAATCTCAGGGATTGGATATGCGCATAAAACAATCCACATATCTGGGCCGAGATTGGGACTATATGCTTACGGCCGCAAGAAAATATATTAGACGGACAACCGCTATGGATACACCCGATGAGGTGTAGATTGCTTGTGCAAGTGAAATGCCACTGGCCTAACAAGTCGGTCAAAGGGACGCGCCGCCATTTGGCGGTTTCGTTTCAGCTCAGTGAGCGGCACGTCCCTTAGCTCTACGTTAGGCTCCACCACCGAAGTGGCTAGGCGGTTGTTGAACATGGTAAACTCACCACTAAATCAAGAGCAGGAAGTAAAGCTATGACCGCCATTACGTTTGATACCTTAAAATATGCCAACACTCTTAAAGCTGCCGGAGTTCCTGTTGCGCAAGCAGAAGCAGAGGCCGTGTGGCACTGTCCGAAGTTCTGGAAGTAAATCTCAAGGACTTGGTCACTAAAGAAGATTTACTGTCGGTTAAAAATGAGCTTCACCGCGATATTGAAGACGTACGCCGTGATATGCGCGAAATGGAACAACGTCTTATCATCAAGCTAGTAGTCAGTCATATTGAAGCGAAGCGATAATTTGTGATATAGCTATTGGCT
>NZ_DAIUEH010000038.1:0-59103 GCF_036845245.1 Methylobacter sp. | reverse complement strand
GAGATTGATTCAGAGAAAAACAGTTCTGACTATGTGGTTGGGGCGTGCGCTTACGATGCAATGTCGAAAAAGGCCAATCAATCGGCCGTTTGGCATAGCCATGCTTGACGGGGTTATAGTGAATATAGTCCACATGTTTTTCAAAATCGCACTCGTCCCTGATTTGATGTTCCCAATAGCGCCGCTGCCAAATGCCGCGTTCGCGTTTTTTAACCCGACTGGCACGAATGGACTCGGTTTTTTCCAAGCCACGGGAAAAACTCGATTTGATCAATGACCAACGCATCGGATAGTCGGCATCGCCTTCGGGTAATTTCCAGATCGCGTGAAGATGTTCGGGGAGGACAACTATGGCCTCAATGACGAATGGATGGGTGCGCTTTACTATTCGGGTAACTTCTCGTAATTCGTCTATATGTTGTACCAGCAAGTCAGACCGCCGGTTTGCGAGGTTGACCGTAAAAAAATAAGTTGCGCCTGCTGTTTGGGCTCTTCGATAACGCATGCTCACTTCCTGCTTAACGTTGGATGTTGGGCTTCATTGCATTCAGCCCAACCTACGGCCCTTGGCCCTGCTCACATGTTAAACAACATGTTTCTAAGTCGACTTAGTGCTCCAGCTTTCTGAATAAAACTCCCATTCATAAAATCATTCATGACGGTAATAAGCTCTTCATCATCCACCAAATCATCATCGAACCCGAATTCATGAAAGTATCGATTCAACTTACAGGCGCCTATTGTAAAAATACCCTTTGAGCTTAAGTCTATATAGATTCTCCCTTTTTTCAGAATGTGATCATCATAGACATCAAAATGAGGGTGAACGATTTTAAATGCACTTGAAGAACGTGGATATTGAACAACTTTCTTAGCCAACGTATCAGGAATTTCGTTAAATACTTCTTGATTCCTTTTGATAGTGTTACAGTCTGAACATACGATACAAAGGTTCCTTGGTTCAAATATGAATTGAGGATAAATAGACTTTGGAACTATGTGTTCGATATGCGCGTTACTAGCAGAAACTAGTGAAACATCACTTTTACAATATGCACATATCCCAACTTGTTCCTTCCTATAAAATGCTCTAATTGAGCTCCGTAGTGTTTGTAGATCATCTTTTCCCCAGTCAGAATGGGTGAAACTATGATCCCCCATTTTTTTAGTAATCAGCTCTTGCTCTTGTAAGCAAAAAACAATTTTTTTGTTAATTAGAGGTAGAGGCATAGTGATCGACAATCTCTTTAACGGATAAAATTAGATCATGAACAGGATCATTACTTTCAATTAAATCAAGCATGGATAACAATTTATTTAATAACTCATAATCCTCGTCCCCCACCGCTTTTTGCTTTTTAATTCTAGACAAAAGTCCGAATACAAGCCTGCTTACGTACTCATTTCTTGAGCCGGGTGCATCAAAAAGCTCTGCAAGCTGAAAATCAGATGATCTGTTATAGAAAAATGATGCGCTAAATATCTCGTTACTACTTAGCGATGTCACAAAGCAGTTTTCACTTTTTAACTTCGATACTATTTGCGGTGAATGCGTAGCTATAAAGAATTGACAACCACGATATTTGGAAAAAGTTTTAATTAGAAGACTCATGAAGTCTTCTTGCCATCTTGGATGAAGGCTAATTTCTGGTTCATCAATGAATACTAGGGAGTTATCGTTTATATTTCCAGCAATTCCTAGAATCATCACAAGCATGCACTGTTCACCAGAGCTTGCACGTCGTAGTGACATCGAGCCAAACTCATGCTTATGAAGCTTCATATCCATGAGGTGAATCAGATTTAGCTTAAGTAATATATTAAGGGACTCAAGAAGCTCTTTATCTTGGTACAGCTCTTTATTTAGGCTAAATACATCGCCGTGGGAAAAGTTTATGGAAATTGATATAGCGCTATCGTAACGCAGAACATTCTTTAGATTATTGATTGAACGCGTTATCTTCCATTTGTCTTCCTCATTTAAATCAACAATATTATCTAGAATTTTTGGTGACAGCTCTATACCAAGCTCATTTATCCACTCCAACTCTAACGGGTGATATATATTTTTCCAGGTTGTATCACTCTTTAATATTAACGAGTTAGGTATGATTTTCGACGATATATCACTGCTTAAATATCTAGTAGATTTAAAGCTTGGCTTGAAAATTAGTTGGATTTCAGTGGAAAATCCAAGTGTCTCAAATACTTCACAAAGTCGATCATAGTTTTCGTGTTTTAGGAAACGTTCAAGGATTCCATGCGTAGCAGATGATATTAGTGAAATTGAAGATGACCCGTAGGGACCGCTAGATCTCATACCAACGTACCTATAATTAGTTTTTGTATATTGCTCTTTGCTTTTTCCTCTCGGTGGCAACTTAAATTTGTCGAAAGGACTTGTAGATACTGCAATAACGCGAGGTTCATGTTGAAGCTCTTCACGATCTATACTTAGAATATTTGGCAGATATCGTTCAATCATCGTGAATTCATTCACCATGTTAGCAAGAAGCCGGCTTTTTCCAACTCCATTTTTTCCAACTATAACTGTATAAGTATTTGTATCATCTTCAGTGATCGAAGGAATAGTAAGAGGGACGGTTCTTTCGTCATGGTAAAAATAATCAATTCTGCGCATACTTTTCTTATTCCTGGTAAGTGCTAAAAAGTCCGGTAGAGTAGTACGCTGCGCGTACCCTAAGCCTAACGTATCATATCATTATCTTAAATATCCGGCTTGCCGTGCTCAAATCAATCTCGTCTACTACTATGCGGTACGCGCAGCGCACACATTTTTTGTTACATTTCGGTGTTGCGCTTATGTCTCTATTTCGGCGCGCTTATATTCCCGGCAGTTCCTTCTTCTTCACTGAGGTAACTGAACGACGCGCCCCGATTCTTTGTACGGATACCTCCTGCATTTTCCTACGCACTGCCATTCGCGAATGCCGCCAACGCTGGCCGTTTCGAATTGATGCAATAGTTTTGCCGGGCAATCATCTTCGTGCCATCTTGGCTCTGCCGGAAAGTGATATATGCTATTTGACATATTGGAGATGGATCAAAAAGGAATTCACCAAGACGTATCCGGCTGTCGATGGCAACGAAGGCTTCCCCCCCCCCGTTTAAGATAAGGTTAAGCCTGTCATGAGATTGTCGAACCATGATCGGCTTAACCGCCCCCCCATTCGACAAGCTCATGACAGTCTTCGATAATGCCTTTAGTCCTGAGCGTAGTCGAAGGGCCAAGGAGAACGGTTAAGCCTACCCGGCTGTTCAGAGGTACTGTGGCGCTGGCTTCGTGTTGCGCATTCCACCTTTCTCTTTCTTGCTATGTTAATCTAGCCAGACGGTAAAGGGTGTGAACCCGATGATTGCCCGAAGTGACGAACTTCAAGAGGCCACAACTCTTAATGGGTGAGCTCCCTTTGATGACTTGAATGATGTCTTGCTGTGGGGATTCCAGGCAATGTTAAATCAATATCTATTGCCTCGTGCGACCCTTTTATTTTTTCCATTAAGCTCAGATAATTTTGACCAAAGGAAATAACAAAATGATGAAATCAGACCAACTTGAAATTTTAATAAGCCGTTTCTCAAAATGGGCGGATAGCGCAAGTCGGTTTGTTGCCGTACTGCTCTTAAGTGATTCCGACAAAAAGGAAATAATATCTGACCGACTTGAAATTTTTACACACCGTTTCGCAAAATGGACAGGTAGAGCAAGCGGGTTTGTTGCAGCACTGCTGTCTATTTTTGTCTGGTTTGTAGTGGGATTAGTCTATGAATTTTCTCAGGGCTGGGAACGCGGATTAACGATCTATATTGGCGTCATTACCTTTCTAATGGTATTTCTAATACAACGCGGCCAGAATAAGGAAATTTCCATATTGCAGGTAAAGCTCAACGAGCTGATAGCAGTGACGAAGCATGCCGATAATCGATTAATCAATGTCGAAGACCTAACGGAAAAGGAAATTTCAGTTGTTCAAGAAATACATCATAAAATCGGGGAGGAGGATATTTGAGCCCTTCGGCTACGCTCAGGAGAGCCTTGTCGAGACATAATCGGCTTAACCGTCCACCCCGTCTTTAGTCATGAGCTTAGTCAAGGTCAGAGTGAACGGGATTTTACGCTGGTTCCCAAGCTTGGAGAGACTGTGAAAGTATTCATGTGGGAGGGGCTTTAGCCCCGAAAGTCGGGGCTAAAGCCCCTCCCACATGAATAAAACAATGACTGACAAGTCACTAAAATAGTATGCGTCATATTTTCAAGAATACTTTCACAGTCTCTTGGAGCTTGGGAACTAAATTATTCTATTAAGTGTTGCATTCAGCTCAGCCTACGGCCCTGACGGAGGATATCAATTCAAGTATTGATCCCGGTTCGATGCCATATATGATCATAAAACATCAAACTGATTGCGAAAATGAAGCAAATGAATCTGACCCGAAAAGATTTAGAACTCTATATCGGCAGTCGGGGTAGCTTATCGGATATTGAAAAATGGTACGCACAGCGTACCCGACGAAGGGGCTTTCATCAGCCTCTAAAACAAAGAAACCCAAGCATCCAAGACATGGGAATAACATCATGAAACAAACAGACGATATAAAGTCTGAGCCTCAAGTAAAAAATCCCTACTTCGCTCCGCGTAAACCGGGTATCGGCATTCACGCGCTGGCTTTGGCGGTATGCAGCACCGTCACTGCCAACGTGTATGCCATCGGTACGGCGACGCCGATCGATATCCCTGGGCTCATCATTCTGGATGCCAATGTTTCAGTCGATCACGTGAACACCGTAACGGTCGGCGCTACCGGCAATCCGCCCTTCGAGCTGGGCACTAGCGTTTATAAACTCCAGACGACGCAACCCTTCATAGGCATCCGTTCCTACTATGTCCCTACGGATTCCAACAAGGCAGGACAGGCGGGAGGCTGGATATCGCCGATTGCCGAAACTCGGGGCCTGAGTCGTGCGATGTTGCTGGATCGACTGGCCTTGCCGGTCTATACCGACGGCACCCGGAACAATACCTTTGCATTGGCCCTGATTCCCGCCGGGGTGACGTTCTGGAGCGGACCTGCGGGTGCGATTACAAGCTCTACCGTGGCGCCGGCGGGAGCTTACTGGGGAGCAGGTGGCGGCATCCAATATTACGTCGGCCGAAATGCCGGAGACGTCTCCGGCTTTCAGGTTCCGATCAGGAATTACG
The DNA here is from genome assembly GCF_036845245.1 of Methylobacter sp. Lineage (NCBI taxonomy): Bacteria > Pseudomonadati > Pseudomonadota > Gammaproteobacteria > Methylococcales > Methylococcaceae > Methylobacter > Methylobacter sp. The sequence goes on along the minus strand of NZ_DAIUEH010000038.1, from coordinate 53,881 downwards.
TTCTCGCCGCGCCGATGGGTGAGAACAACCTGCTTGCCTACAGCCCTCGGCTTACCGGCAATGCGCTGAAGGTGGGCAGTTATATGGACGGCCTCACCGTCCAGGCTTACAGCGACCTGGACAAGGTGCTCACCTCGCTGGACCTGATCAATCTTTCCGCACCTGCCGGTGATCAAAAACTGCAACAAGCGATCAACCAAATGGGCGCCGAGCGTCTTGGCGTACTCGGTCGAGCCGGTTTGTATCAATCAAGACTGTTCATGAACCAGTTGACCGCGGCTTCCAGCTCGTTCTCTCCAGGCAGCCGCGCTGTCTCAGCAACCGATGACAAGGGACGCCGGACCTGGATACATGCGCAAGGAACCTGGGCCAGGCAGTCATCCGACTCGGACCGCACCGGTTTTAGCCAAAACACCGCGATGGTGGTTGCAGGCATTGAAACGAACTACCAGGAGAATTGGAATTTCGGGGCCGCAGCCGGCTATCTATCCTCCGATCTTGATTGGGCCGCGAGCGCGCCCGGACAGGCAAAACTGGACACCGGCTATCTGGGCGGCTACGGCTCTTATCGGGCGGATGCGTTGATGGCAACCGGGCAATTATTTCTGGGTTACAGTGGTATCGACACCCGGCGAAACATCAATATTCCCGACGCAGGCTTGTGGCCCGGATACTCGTTCGCGGTAAACCGAAACGCTGACGGATCGACTCATGCCCTGTCCAGCGGCGCTCGCGTTGATGTTGCGCGGGTTTTTTCTTTAGAGAAAGTTGCGCGAGCGATTTCTTTGCAGAAAGTTAAGCTGACGCCTTTCGTGGGTCTTGAGTACCAACGCTTCGATCGAGGCAAATTTACCGAACAAGGTGCCGGCAGCATCGATTTGGCGGTGCAATCAAAAACACTTGACGACCTGCGCGCCCGAGTCGGTGTTTCCCTGGCGGTAGCACTCGGCAAGGCCGCTAGTCTGGACTGGTCTCTGGATAGCAGCGTGCTGACATCGCCCCGGCTCTGGAGTAATAACGGAACCCTCACTGCCGGCTTCGATGGACAAACGACAACCTTCCAGTCCGGTAGCTGGCGATCGCCAGCCGACCTTACACAGCTAGGCTTCGGCTTTTCAGGACACAGAAACAACGCGGAATTGGCTTTGACGTACAACTACGAACGGGGTTCCGGGCTTGAGGCAAGTGCAGTGATGGCAAATGGCGCTTGGCATTTTTGAACATTGAATGGCTGAACTGATTATTTGATGTTTACCTCATTTTCGTGCATTGCACTCATCGTTATACATAAGAGTCTGTTGGACATCGTCATTCGGGCAAGGAATGGCCGGATTGCAATGTAGGGCGCGCCCTACTCGATTAATATTTTTCTTACTTTAATGGCATTGACGCTGCGCGTGGGAGCGAAAATTATGGTGACGATATTTCGTTATTCCACGATATTTAGTAATAAGATCTTGCGGTAATTTCGGTTTTTTAATCTATAAAAACTATCAACTAATTGATTTTATTTGTGTTGTTGAACATAGCCTAGCCACGGCATAGGTCTTGCACTTTACTGGATAACATCCCGTTCTTGCGAGCCCAGCAACACCATGACTTCAACCGATAAAAATGCCCGAGCAGCGTGGGCGACATTAACCCACGACAGTCTTAACGCCCAGATCGGCAAGCGGACACTGTCCGGTGTGCAGTTTTTCTTCCTTAATTTCGGTTTGCTGATGGGCAACATCCTGGTGTTGTTCAATACCGGCGCGTTCGCGTCCGTCAGTCTGCATGCCACCGGCGATCTGGGGGTAAGCCCCAGTCACGCCGGTTGGATGCAGAGCTATTATTTCATCTCTCTGGCTTTGGCTTTGCCGGTCAGCTCCTGGCTGGCGGCTGCGGTCGGCGAAGTTCGGCTGTATCTGCTGGCGATGGTCGCGATGACATTGGCTTCATTGCTGTGCGCGGTCACCGGCGATTTGTTCTGGTTTTTGTCGGGCAGGGCGCTACAGGGTTTTTTCGGCGGCTTGACCATCCCGCTGTCGCAAACCCTGCTGATGCGCGAATATCCTGAATCTTCCAAATCCTTCGCGGTGTCGCTATGGAGCATTGCCGCATTAAGCCCTTTTACGCTGGGGCCCGCAGCCGGAGGTTGGGTTGCCGATCATTTGGGCTGGCGTTGGTTGTTCTACCTGAATGTGCCGCTGCCATTGCTGTCGGCGGCACTGGCCTGGGCTTTGCTGTTCGATAGACGCTCTTTGCAACGAAAAATGCCGTTTGATGGCGCCGGCTTCCTATTGCTGTCTGCCGCGTTGATGTGCTTGCAGACCGTGCTGAATCAGGGCCAGGATGCGGATTGGTACAACTCGGTCCAGTTGGTCGGCGTGGCGCTGGTTGGCTTGTTGATGTTGGTTTACTTCATCGTTTGGGAATTGGCGGAACGCTCGCCGTTGCTCGATTTGCGCCTGTTAGGCCGACGTAATTTCGCAATCGGCAGCATCATGCTCAGCCTGAGTTTTATGTTGATGTACGGTTTGTTGTCGGTGTTGCTGGTGCGCTTGCAGGTGGTGGCCGGTTATACCTCGTTCTTGGCCGGGAGTGTGTTATTGCCGCTGGTGTTTTTGGCCAAGCCGATGGCTGCTCTGATGCACCGGGTCGTGCATCGCTTCGATGCCCGCTTACTGGTTTGCATCAACATGCTGTTGTTTGCAGTGTATTGCGCCTGGATCAGCAGCTACGATTTTTTCGGGCGCGGCGGCTGGTTTAGCCAGCCGTTATGGGCGCAGGTATTGGAAGGTTTTTGCCTGGGCGGCTTGTTTGTGCCGCTGACCACACTGTTTCTTTTCGGTTTGACGCCGAGACGGCAAACCCAGGCGATTGAATTAGGCGGCATGATGCGGGTACTGGGCGGCAGCATCGCCTCGCCGTTATTAGGCGTATTTTGGGAGCGGCGCACGGCCTTCCATCAAAGCCGGTTGATTGAAAGTTTTTCACTGCACGACGGCTGGTCCGTAGAGACTCTTTCCCGCTTGCATGCCGCCGGTTTGCAAGACCAGTTGGCTACCGCCAAATTGGCGGCGGTAGCCGGTCAGCATGCTGCGGTCCTCGGCCTGGACGATACGTTCCGTTTCGTGGCTTGGCTGTTTATGGGTTTGGCGGCAGTGGTCTGGCTTGCTCATCCGGTCGGGCCTAAACCTGCGGCGCTGCCTAAAGACGATAGTCGGCAGGCGGCTTTGGAAGATTTAATGGAGGAGCCGTAGCCATGATCCGGTTTAACAAAATAATACTGTTGGCAGGGAGCCTGTCGCTGCTGAATAGCTGCGCGCTGCTTCCGGAAGATGGAATTCGGGCCAAACTGCTGGACATGCCAAGTTTGAACCAAACTCTGAAAAGCGATGCTCAAGCCGAAAAAATCGTCCGGGCATGGCCGAAGGCGAAGTGGTGGCAGGATTTTCATAATGCCGAGCTGAACCGGTTGATAGAAACCGCGCTGCAAGGCAGTCCAAGTCTGCGCGCGGCGGCGGCTCGTCTGACGCAGGCGGAAGCCGTCGCTGATTATCAGGCCGCCGAGATGCTGCCCAGCATTAAATCCAGCGTCGAATTTCATCAACGCCGCTTTTCCGAAACCGATTTTTACGGGCCTAACGGCGGCAAAACGTTTACCGGCGCTTACATCGATCCTGTGGTGTTTCGTTATCACCTGGATCTGTGGGGCAAGGATCAAGCGGCGTTGGAATCGGCGTTGGGCAAAGAGAAAGCTCAGGCTTCGGAATTGGCAATGGCGCGGCTGATGTTGAGCACAGCTATCGCCCGCAGCTATATCCGCCTGTGTTCGTCCGAGGAAGACATCGAACTGGCCCATGGCCTGACTGAGCAAGCCGAGGAAAAAATGCAACTGGACGAGCTGCGCTGGCAACGAGGATTAACCAGCCAGGATTTGGTTTATGCCGCTAAACAACAGTTGGAAGCGGCCCGGCAGCGCGAAACCAGCGTGCGTAACCAGGCGCAGATATTGCGCAATCGGCTGGCGGCGCAGGTCGGGCAGGGGCCTGATTGGGGCAAAACCATTCACGTGGCGGAAAACAAGGTTGCCGGACATTTGCCGCAGCCGGAAGCGATAGCGCTGGGGCTGCTCGCGCATCGCCCGGACGTGGCGGCGGCGATGTGGCGGGTGGAGGCGTCGGCCCAGTCGACCAAAGTGGCGAAAACCAATTTCTATCCCGACGTCAATTTGGTCGGTTTTGCCGGATTGCGCAGCCTTAATTTGAAGGATTTGTTCCTGTCCAATGGCGCGAGCGTGGCTTATGGGATGGGGCCGACCATTACCTTGCCGATTTTTGAAGGCGGGCGGCTGGAGGCCGAATTGAAGAATCAGCAGGCGGCTTACGATGCCGCCGCCGAGAGTTACAACGAAACACTGCTGGTAGCGGTGCAACAGGTCGCCGACAGTCTGGCCGAATGGCGGCAAACCCTGGAGCATGATACAGCCCAGGAACGCGCGTTGGAAGCCGCCGAGTCTGAAGCAACGTTGGCCGGAAAACGTTATCAGGCCGGTCTCAGCAGCCGCGACGGCGTTATCGATGCCAAAGCGGCGCTGATCCGGCAACAGCTGACCGCCAGCGAACTGAGCACCGCTCATTTGCTGGCCGCAGTCGGATTGATCGAAGCGTTGGGCGGCGGCTACGAAAACACAAACCTAATTAATGCCGGAAAGGTAGGCAACCATGACTAATACAATTGAGAAACCCCAGCGCCACTTCGGTTTTCATCAGCGGAGGCAGCACCGCGGTTATCGGCTGTTGTTAGTGACTGTGGTGGCGTTGCTGGCTGGATTGATTTACCTGATTTACTGGTGGAGTGTTGCCAGCCGTGTCGTGGTCACCAATGATGCCTATATCATCGGCAACCAAGCGCCGTTGAAGGCTCAAACCAGCGGCACGGTCGTGGATGTGCGAGTCGATAACACCCAGTATGTGCATCAGGGCGATGTGCTGGTGCGCCTCGACGGCTTGCAGACGCGAGTCGCGCTGGAGCGGGCCGAAGCCAATCTGGCGGATAGTGTGCGGCAGATCGAAACGCTGTTCAGCCAGGCCGATATGCTGCGTGAAAAATTGATCGCCAAGGAAGCGTTGCTGAATCGCAGCCGACGCGATTTGGCCCGCTATCGTAGCGTCGCTGCCGATGGCGCGGTATCGGCGCAGCAGATTGAGGATAGCGAGTTTCAGGTCCGCGAGTTGGAAGCCGATGTTCGCCAGATTCGCGCCGAATTGGGTGGCTCTGAGGCGTTGATTCAGAACACCAGCGCGGCCGATAATCCGAAGGTGTTGCAAGCGGTCGCCGCATTGAAACAGGCTTACCTGGATAATGCCAGGCAGCAGATTGTGGCGCCGGTGTCGGGATTCGTCGCCAAACGCAGTATCCAGCCCGGAGAACAGGTTCGCCCGGAGATGCCGCTGCTGGCTATCGTGCCGTTGGATTATCTATGGATAGAGGCCAATTTTCTGGAAAACGAGCTGGCCGATGTGCAGCCCGGTCAGCCGGTAGAAATCACTGTCGATCTGTACGGTTCCGACGTGGTTTATCATGGCGAAGTGCAGGGCTTGGGCGCGGGTACCGGCAGTGTATTCGGTTTGTTACCGCCGGATAATGCTACCGGCAACTACATCCATATTGTCGAGCGGGTGCCGGTACGTATCGGTTTGCGGGCCGAGGAGCTAAAGGCCAATCCGTTGCGGCCGGGGTTGTCGGCGGTGGTGAGGATCGATACCAGCCATCCCGGACGCTCGGTTCTGGAGCCGTTAACGACTACGCCGGAGTCAGCCTATAAAACCGAAGTTTACGATCATCAGTTGGACGGTGCCGATGAGTTGATTCGGAAGATTATTGAGGGGAATCGGCAGGCAAAAAAGCAGGTTAGTTAATTTATTCACCACGAAGGCACGAAGAACACGAAGTTTTATATTTTCTTCGTGTTCTTCGTGCCTTCGTGGTGAATAAAAAAATCTTTTGATCGGCTATTAAATAAAATCATGCTCAGATAACTGCTCGATAAACCAATGCAAGACTTTACCTTTATTGGTTGTTTTCCAGGCCATGTGGCAAGTTTCTATCGGTATTGCATTTTCTACCGGCAGTTCGATAAGCTGGCCTTGTTCGAGCAACGCCTGAATCCGGTGGGCCGGTAAAAAACCGACACCCAAGCCCGAGCATAAGGCATTTATTTTTTCCGCCACCGACGGCACGCTCAATACCGGTCGCTTGCTGAATATCCGACGGCTTTGCGGCGCCTGATTCATGGATGAATCCCTGACCACGATAAAGCGGTGTTGCTCGATCAATTGCCGGGATAGTGGCAATGATGCCTGGGTCAGTTCATGTCCGGGTGCAACTGTGAAAAGCCATTCGATCTGGCGAATCTTTTGATATTTAATACCCTGATTCGGCGTGGGTTCAGCGCCTGCTCCTATCGCCAGGTCAGCCCGGTTGCTGGTTATGGCTTCTTGCGCGCCGCCCAGCACTTCCTCGTAGATATTGATTTCGATATCCGGCAGTACTTCATAAAACTTGGCTATTAACGGGTAGATGAAATCAAAATTTAAAATCGAATCTATCGCGATATTGAAAACAGGCTCCCAGCCGCTATGGGTTTTCTTGGTGGCTATAGCCAGGCGTTCGGTTGCGTCCAGAATTTCCCGGCCTTGTTCGAGCAATACTTTTCCGGCCTCGGTCAGTACGGCTTTTCTGCCTTCCTTCCGAAACAAGACTACATCCAGGTCTTGTTCCAGTTTTTGTACGGTATAAGAAATTGCCGAAGGAACCCGAAACAATTCATTAGCCGCAGCGGCGAAACTGCCTTTTCGGGCAATTGCATCCAGCACTTCCAGCGCATCAAGGGTGATAGGATATTTCATGTTTTCTGCTCATGTTTATTGTTGGCTATCAATTTAAGGCGGGACAAATCGAAGCCTGCACTCCACATGGCGCGGCAATTCAGACGATAGCCTTACTGTTCAAATATTTTGAATCTATTAAGCAAAATTGACCGCTTTTTATTGTTCCAGCCAATTCTATAATGATCCCGACATTTCAAATTTTTTAACGTTTAAGAGGGTATCATGAAAAATTTAATCAATAAAACACTGGTTTCCGGCGCCGGTTTGGAAGCTGTCGTACTGCGGCTTCCTATCGGTTTAATCCTGGCGGCGCATGGCGGCCAAAAATTATTTGCATGGTTTGGCGGTTACGGATTGGATGGAACCGGGCAATGGATGGCATCGGTTGGGCTAACTCCCGGGTTTGCGATCGCGTTATTGGCGGGCAGCGCGGAATTTTTTGGCGGCGTCGCGTTAATGCTGGGCTTGTTGACGCGTCCGGCGGCAATGGTTAATGCGCTAACGATGCTGGTTGCGTTGTTTTGGGTGCATTGGGGACAGGGCTTTTTTCTGGATACGCACGGGATCGAATATGCGCTGGCTTTATTATCGGCAACCACGGCACTGATCTTTATCGGCGGTGGACAGTATTCGCTGGATGCGCTGATCGTATTGGAGGCTAAAGATGAATAAACAAACACGACAACTTGCGGCGGTAATCAGCGGGAAAAATACTTCGGATGGTGCCGGTGTCAAACTGAAACGTATCGTCAGTCCGCAGCAAAAAAACGCTTTCGATCCTTTTATTTTATTAGATGAGTTTGGATCTGATCAGCCGACGGACTATGTCGGAGGTTTCCCCGATCATCCGCATCGCGGCTTTGAAACAGTGACGTATATGCTGGAAGGTGCGATGTTGCACCGGGATCATCTGGGTAATGAAGGGCATTTACGGGCAGGCGATGTGCAATGGATGACGGCCGCGCACGGCATTATTCATTCGGAAATGCCGGAACAGGAAAACGGCCTGTTACACGGTTTTCAATTATGGATTAATTTGCCCGCCAAAGAAAAAATGAAACCGCCGCATTACCAGGAGTTTGCTGCCGAGAAAATTCCTCATGTAGCATTGGCGGACGGCGGTTACATCAAGGTCATCGCCGGTGAATATGTTAGTAAAACGCAAGCAATATCCGGCGCGGTGACCGGTGTAACGACACAGCCGTTGTATTTCGATGTATTGTTAAGTCCACAGCAACAGCTTGATATACCCATAGCAGCGCAACATACTGTGTTGGTCTATGTTTACAAAGGCGAGCTGGCTATCGGGGTGGACAAGGTTTTAAAGGCCGGACAACTGGGGCAGTTAACTAACGGTGATAACATACAGCTTGCAACGCAAGATCAGTCGGCGCAATTTTTGGTATTGGCCGCGATTCCGTTAAAAGAACCGGTTGTGCAGTCAGGTCCGTTCGTAATGAACAGCACCGAAGAAATTGAACAGGCGTTTCGCGATTACCGTGACGGCGTATTGACGTTATGAAGCGGTTTATTATCTAAGATTAAGGAGAGCAATATGCAGCAAAAACCAGCACCAACCCGTGTAAAACTTCACGATATTATCCAGGCGCGTTGGAGTCCCAGGGCTTTTGATCCTGACAGGCAGGTCAGTCATGATGATTTGCTGGCGCTGCTGGAAGCCGCGCACTGGGCGCCGTCCTGTTTTAACGGCCAGCCGTGGCGGTTTGTGGTGTGCGATAAAGCTACGGATGAAACCGGCTGGCAACATGCGTTTACAACGCTGGTTGAAAAGAATAAGCGATGGGCCAAGAATGCACCGGTTTTGATACTGGCTGTAGCCATGGATAATTTCAGCCATAACGGCCAGCCTAATCGTTGGTCGATGTATGACACCGGCGCCGCCAGCCTCAGCTTATGCTTGCAGGCAACGGCGTTGGGATTGGTTGTGCATCAAATGGGCGGTTTTGATGTTGAAAAAGCCAGGGAGGTTTTTCATCTTCCGGGCGATTGTAAGCCGATGGCAATGATGGCTGTCGGCTATCAGGCCGATGTTGATGTGCTTGATGACGATTTTAAAGAGGCCGAATTAAGCCCACGTTCTCGGGTCGCACTGAGTGAACAATTCTACGCCGGACAATGGGGCAAGGGGATTGAATGATCTTTTGCTTTACTCATCGGTTTCATCAGTAAGCGTACCGCTCCCGTTACTACGCAATGCGGTTACAGTCTGATGTAACCGACGTAGGCTGTGTTCAAGGTCCGCTATATCCTCTGGCGAGTAATCATCAAATATCCGGTTAATGAAAACCAGATGCTCGGGAAAACTATGTTGATATAAATCTTCACCAGCCGCCGTTAGCCTTACAATCTGACTGCGGCCGTCCGTTTCCGAAGCGACCCGTTGAACCAGGCCTTTGTCTTCCAGGCGGCCGATTACGCCGGTTAAGGTTCCTTTGGTAATTAAAGTTTTCTCGCCCAGTTTCTTAAAGGTCATGCCGCTTGTATCACCCAAGGTGATAATAATATCGTATTGCGGCAGTGTCAGATCCAGCGAGTGCACATGGCTGGCTGCATAGGCTAAAAAAGCTTGATGTGTTCGTAATAGCTCACGCAATACAGTTGGAAATGTCGAGGTAGAGTTCATTTTCTGAATTTAATTGTTTTAATTAGTACCAAATAGTAGCCCGAACTAAATTTAACCTCAATAGTTTTAATGATTAGTCAAAGCTGTCCACTTATATTATTTGAATAGAGCTAAGGTTTTCTGTTTTTTCTGACAGACAAAAATTAGCAGCGATCATTTGAAACAGATGCAAAATATCGTCGTTTCCACGTTACATTCAGAAAATTTTATTCCCCAAGTTGTAAGGCAGGGATTCATATATCCGGTGCTTTATATATTTCCCGGCAAGATCTGCCGACTATACGGCAGAAATAGTACGGTGCCGGAACCCCAGTTACCCTTGCAAGAGAATTATTATAAGATTTTGAGATATAAATATTATATGGTAATGGCAGAGTAAAATAAGCGATTGAAAAAGCCAGGGCATTAAAAAATAGTTCTTATTAGAACAATATTTAGTCCTAATAAGAACTAAATATGCTGGAATTTAACCATACTTAGCGAACAGCCTGAATCCGGTTTACATAAAGTTCATCCTAATCGTTATGTATCTATATTCCGTTTATCAATTGTGAGGTTTACCCCATGAATACATTCAAAAAAATCCTGGCTTCTTTGATTATGACTGCAATGTCATCAACTGCTTTTGCTTTGGCAAATCCATCATATGAAGATGTTAGATCGGCTATCGACAATACGCTGGCTAAAGTGGAACAGGCCAAGGCCGCCCTGGACAGTGGCACGAACAACGAAGCGCTTATAGACATGGTGACCGATGCTCGGCAATTGCAAAAAGATATTGCTAATAACGTGCTTGATGTAAAACGTAATCAGGCCAGTAATGTGTTGAAGCAAGCGCGAATGGCTCTGCAGAATAATGAGCTGGAATCGGCTAAAGCGTCTTTAATGGATGCGTTAAACCGGTATAAAGAGATTAAACAGCTATACGCGTCTAATCATTAACAAAAAGACGGATACGCTTTCGGGCTATCCATTTTTTTAAACGAAGCGCAAACTTAACCCTTATTCGGCATTTCCGAGTAAGGGTTTTTTGCTTGTATGGCTTGACGACATATTGGCTGATCCGAGTCTCGTCGATACTTTGGGGGGCTTGACTATCATTAATAAAGTCGTGGATTACGCTGTCTGGTTTGACGTTTGTAAGCCGCCTATGTATTCGTACTAATTTCTTTGCTTTGGGCATTTCGCTAGTATTTAAAACAAGGGAATTGATGAAATCCGGAAGGCCTCCGTTTTCACAACACTAAATGCTTCGTCAAAGCGCATTCGATAGTCCTTCTAAGCAATGTTTGATTTGTGTCTCTCGGCGGCGGATTCCGGACGAATATGAGGCAAATGCTTATGTAGAAAATACACATCGCCGGAAGGCGGCATTCAAATGCAATGTAGATGAGCAGGAAAGGTAAGTACCGCAATTTTTCTCGGTACATAAATTATAGGTAATCAGCCATGTTTGAAATTGACCGAACTTTTTCCCAACGTAATGCCGAAACAGGTTTAATGGAGTGGTTTTTTAATGCTCGTGAAGGTGTTTACGGCCCTTTTTCCAGTAAAGAAAGATCTTCAAAAGCGCTTGAGGACTTTATTAAATTTAATCATAAAAATTTCGATGACGGCGGTCGTGGCTCGAACGGTAACGCAAAATTGAGCCTTGTATCGATCGGTAATGCCATGAATGCGATAAAACTCGATGATATAAAGCGCAAAAGAGGACTAAGCAGCTCATTTTAAGTGCATTTAGCGTTTTTTAGATTACCTGTTTTCAATTGATTTTATGGAAATAAACATGGACTTTCTTTCATCGTCGTTAAAGAAAAATAAAAGTATGTTGCCCATATGCAGCCTTGTTCCCGAAAACATTTCAATGCCTGTCGTACAAAAGCTCTTTCCGATCAGGAATTACGATGATGAAAAGCTGTTAGCGTTTACATCGGATCTTAAATCCGAGGTTTTTCCTAAGCATACTATCCTGTTTCGTTCCGGCGATAAAACCGACTCCGCGTTATATTTGCTAAAGGGTAGCGTTTCTTTGTCGGATAAAAACGACAGAGTTTATGAAATAGTGTCCGGAACCAGCGAAGCCAAATTTCCGCTCTCAAGCGGTTCCATACATACAGCAACGGCGATAGCTAAAACCGATGTGAGCGTCTTGCGGGTCTCGCAAAAAATCATGTCCCCCAAATATGCCCCCGCATCAGAGCTGTCAAAGCTGGTTATTCCTGACGAGTTAACTGAAAACCGTCTGATGACCTGCTTTTTTCATCATTATAATTATGAAGAGCTTGATATACTTTCATTGCCGGATACGGCGATTAAATTGCGTAATGCGATGCAGCAATACGATGCGGACATTAACGATATTGTAAAAGTCATCCAACTGGACCCGGTTATTTCAGCCAAGCTTATCGGCTTGGCCAACTGTCCTCTGTATGTCAATGTAACGCCGGTAAAAAGCTGTTTTGAAGCGATAAACCGTATTGGTTTGAATGCAACCCGCAACTTGGTCATTGGCTTGAGCTTCAGCCGTATTTTCAAAAACAATTCACCGCTCATACAAAAATACATCGATAAAATCTGGCAGCAGAGCTTTTATATTTCCACGCTCAGTTATGTTTTAGCCACTACAACCAAGCAAGTCGATCCACAAGAGGCGCTACTTGCAGGGCTTATTTGCGATATAGGTGCGGTGCCTTTCTTAAGTTTTGCCGCAAATTTTCCTAAAAAGTATTGCTCTGAAGCAGATATCGAACAGGCCTTACCTCACGTTAAAAAGGCTGTAGGATATAAGATCCTGCGCGATTGGGGATTTTCGGAAGAGTTTCTTAAAGTCCCGGTTTATTCTGAGGACTGGTATCACAACAGCGGCAGAGAACTGAGTTTAACCGACATAGTTATACTGTCCCGGTTACACAGCAAAATCGGACAGCCAAACATGCCTGAATTGCCTCCCATCGCCTCTATTCCCGCGGCCGATAAATTGAAGAACTTTTCACTTTCCCCGGAACTCTCCTTGAGTATCCTGACTGAAGCCAAGCAACAAATTAATAAAACCATGAAAACGGTATTCAGTTAAGCAATTTAAACGATAAGTTGTAGCTTGCAACCCGGCCGGCACTGGCAGGAATAGATCTGTATTATCCAATATTGTTAAGTTTGGGAAAAATTCCAATCGTTATCCTACCGCTCTGAAATTTTCCACAAATCCAGGCATTTTCAGGTTAATTCTCGATTTCATCTTGTTCTAATATTTCCGTGCTCTGCTCTGTAGATAGCTGTCGTCAAGCCGTAGCGGCTGACTGGATAAGTTGGGAAATAAATTCCTAGCAATTAGTAAGGTTTTAAATTGAGAATTACCAATGTCTGTGATAATGTTGCGCGCAACTTGCTCATTTGTTGATATTTTTAGTCTTTTAGACGTTTCTTTTTAGTCTGGTAATGGCTCCCGCTTTAATGAATTTTGCAAGTGGCTCTGCCGATAATACTTGCAGAATCTTAAAATATTTAGAGTACTTCTGATGACTAATTATAAAAATATCGATCTCGAAGAAGGGTTAATAGGAATGATACGGCATATGCAAGCTGTCGACGAATGCCGGGACGAGCTGAATAACTTACAAAGTGTTTGGGACAATTTGACCTTGCTCGGGCAGTTGTCCGGAACGGGTACCGATATGAACGGTACCCGTCAATCCTTCCAAAAATTAACGGGATCACTGCTTAATCAGCTTGCAAGTGAAACTCTGCGAAAATGTGTGTCGGAGATGACATCGAAGGCGCAAGTCGCAATCGACATCTTGGTCAGGAATTTATTTGAGCGTACCGCCGACATCGGTTTTTTGGCTACGGATGACGATATATGCGCAGTGCTCAGGGATGCTAATAGCCTGAAAGGCAAGTATTCCAGAAAACAGGAACTGGAAGCGGGGTTGTCCCTGCTTCGGGAGCGTTTTTCCGAATATGTCGCTAAATATTCGGTGTATTCCGACGTTGTCTTGTTGGATATCCATGGCGAGATTCTAATCCGGCTTAAAGATACTATCGGCGTAGAGCGCACCCAGCACCCGCTTTTGCAGCTTTCCCTGGAAACGCCGGATGGTTATGTAGAGACTTTTGACCGGGTCGACTTTTTGCCGGAAGAAAATTGTTCCCTGATTTACTCGTTCCGCGTCGTAGATGGAGAAAATAAGGCGCTGGGTGTACTTTGTTTATGTTTTAGATTCGATAATGAATTAAAGGGGATTTTTGCCAATCTCGTTGCTCCGGACGATTGGTCTGTCATTACCCTGCTGGATAGCGAAGGACGGGTGATTGCCAGTTCGGATATTTATCATGTGCCGCTTGGGGCTAAGTTAACGCCGGTTTTGGACCGGGAGTACCGTGCACAGCGATTTGCCGGCCAGGAGTATCTGGCCTCTACTCGTTGCAGCAGTGGTTACCAAGGCTACGCAGGGCCAAAGTGGTATGCACATGTAATGTTGCCTTTGCAGCATGCATTTAACCGGGATTCTTCAGGGTTGCTGAAAAATATTCCTCAAGAATCGCTCGATACAATTATGGAACGCTCACAGTTGTTCAGCGAAAGCTTACGCAATATTCCTCAACATGCAGAATTGATTCAGCGCGATCTCAATCGCTCGGTCTGGAATGGAAACGTTCGGCAATGCCGTTTCGGTAAGGCAAAAGATACCGGCTTCTCGAAGATTTTATTGTGGGAAATCAGTAATACCGGGGCCAGGACGCAGGCGGTTTTTCAACGTTCTATTGCAAACCTGCATGAGACCGTCGTTTCGTCGGTACTGGAGGATAGCCGTTTTCAGGCATCTTTGGCGATTGACATCATGGATCGCAATCTTTACGAGCGCGCCAACGATTGCCGGTGGTGGGCGTTGACATCATCGTTTCGCGAGTTGCTCTCTGAGGGTGAGGTTTCCGATGCGGGCAGGGCGCGCATTTCGAGCATCCTGGCTTATATCAATAGCCTGTACACCGTTTACACTAATCTGATCGTTTTTGATGCCGGCGGGAGGATCGTGGCGGTCTCCAATCCCGGCGAAATATCTCTGGTTGGCCAAAGTGTTGGGGAAGAATGGCAGCGGCGCGTCCTGATGCTTCCAGACTCGCAGGGTTACGCAGTGTCTGACTTTATCGAGACTCGCTTCTATCAAGGCCGCCATACTTATATCTATGGGGCGGCAATTAGGGATTCTGAAGGGGCGCGGGTTGTCGGCGGCATTGGTATCGTATTCGATTCGGCGCCGCAGTTTTCGGCGATGTTGCGCGACGCCCTGCCTAAGGATGCCGAAGGACAGATCGATTCAAGTTCATTTGGCGTTTTTGTGTCGCGGGATGGCCGGGTTCTGGCCTGTTCGGATGACCGCTTTAATCCCGGCGAGAGGCTTACGATTTCCCCGGCCTTGTGCAATCTCTCTCCTGGGGAAGAAATGACCGATGTCATCTCCCTAAAAGGTCATTATTATGCGATAGGCGCCCATGCTTCCAGCGGTTATCGTGAATATAAAAGTGAGTCCGATTCCTATAGCAACGAAGTGATTGCGCTCGTGGGCAAGGAGCTGTGCGCAATGACCGAAAATCGAGGGGAAACGGAAACGGCTCTTTGTCCTATGATACGCTCCGATCGAGGGCGTGCCGAAACCACTGTGGAAATTGCAACCTTTCGGCTAGGACATGAATGGTTCGGCATTCGTGCTAACCAAATTATGGAAGCGGTCGATACTGTGAACATTACACCGGCACCCGGTGCCGGTGCCGATTGTGTTGGATATTTAATGTACGAAGGACTACCGATGCCTGTATTCGATGTTAGGAACAGAATATGTACAACCCGGGGTGATGCGGAACCGGTGAATCGCAAAGCGCAGCAGGTCATCGTGATAGAAAAGAATGAAAGTACCCGGTTCGGCGTTATTGCGGATGCCCTGGGTGAAATTCCGGAGGTCCATGAGTCACGGATGAATACATTACCGGCCGTTATAGGAGGCGGGGCGTTGCTTGCGGATGCGGCAATTGCTCCGGATAAACCTGACGAAGAGTGTTTGCTGCTGGTTCTCAGCAGCGAACGTCTTGCGCAGAAGTTGGCGTCGAGTATGACTGAGCCATCCTTGGCAACCCCTCGCAATGTGATTGATCATAAAAAAGCAGGGTGAAATTAATGGTGGTTAAAAAACTTGCGATCTATCACTTCTTTGTTTAAACAGTACGTGATACCGGTCCTGAGTCCTTCGGTAAATGCAAATTTGTTCCAGAGGGATTTGTGCCGGTATCCAGCACACATGGATGCGATTTGAGATTCGGTTTTTTATCGGCGAAATTGCGAATTTATGGGTACGTTTCCAAAAGCAAAGGCATTATTGCATCCTTCGGTCAGTTCCCGCCTTTTGTTGAATGACTATGTCACAATTTGAAAGAGCTTCAATGAGTGAAACCGATGTCGCATTGAATGGCGGCTAAATTGTGCCTATCCTCTGAAAAAATCTAGCGTAGATTTATCAACGCAATCAATTGTTCTTCATCAATCGGCCTGGTTAAGCAGTAATCGAACCCGGCATCCAGTGCTTCAGTTCTTTGACTGTCGACAGCAAAAGTGCTGATTGCGGCAGTTTTTAACGGGTTATGCTGTTCTCTCAGGATCTTCACCATTTCCAGTCCTGACATAACCGGCATACTGAGATCTATGAGCGCGAATTTATAGGGATTTTTGCGGATGAATTGCAGGGCTTCCCTACCGTTAGCGGCTGCGTCAACGGTGTAGCCGTTGAGTTCCAGCATGTTGGCCAGTATCAATCGGTTTATTTCACTATCATCGGCAATCAAAATGCGGTTTTCAGAGTTTTCTGATTGGAGCGGATTCTGATGATGTTCCGCTATAGTCTGTTTTATTTGCATAATTGATGACTTGTTTAATTGTGCCGTTCTGTTGTGATCCAGGCATAATGCCCCTCTGAAACCAAGATAATCAGGCTGGTAAGGGATTAGTTCGGCTATATCGTCGAGCTTGAGCGAACCGGCCAGTCCGCACAGCAACTGCCGGTCTTTTACCAGCCTGACAAATTGCGCTATGTCGGTCTGGGGCATGACTTGAGTCAAGGCGCCGTTGTTTTTGTTCATAGTATCGAGCATTACGCCTTTGAAACCGGCATTCGCTAGCGAATCTATGACAGAAAAATCAGGATGGGTATCGGCGAATAATACAGCGATTAGACTCATTGTTCGCGGCAGCATAGCGAGTTTTTCTATAGTTCCCTGCCAGTCGCCACCGGAAAAAAAACCGATTTTTATATAATCGACGCCGGTTTCGGCCATGTTTTTGACTGCCGAGTAAACAAGCTCAGGTTCCATTGGCAGGTCGCCAACGGTGGCGCTGACGGGGCGACGGCCGCCAATTGCAACAACAATGCTTGTGACAAGGTCGGTTTCAAGCGCGCCTAAAGCGCCTAAGGCCGGTTGTTTCAGGTCAATAATATCGACGTTTGCAGTTAACGCTAATAAGGCTTCTTCTACGCTGTTAACACTGGCAAGCATTCCGGTCATGAGCTGATCCCGGCTTTTGCCGCGCCAGTTCCCGACCGGCTTACGGCAGATACACCGTCCGTGGCGATCGCCGCGCCAGTTCCCGACTGGCCTGCGGCATACACGCCATCCGTGGCGATATGATTTTCGATGACGGTCATCAACCAGCCCCAGGCTTCCAATTCCCGGTTTCCGCCTGTTTTTTCCAGGCCGATGCGCAGATAGTCGACTTCCGTTTGTATTTTTTCCAGCGGCAGCATATTTAATCGGCTGATTAAAATCGCCGCTTCCAGCACTGAATATTGGGCGCGGTTAAAGCCTCTAAAAGGCGCATGATTAGCGGTATGCACGGCTTTACAGAATAATTTGGGCCGGGTCTCGTCGTCCTCAACACGGATCAGTTCGACTTCGGTATGCGCCAGCGAACAGGCTAGCACTTGGCCGTTGATTTTTTCCGCCGGTTTCAACGGCCAGTCGCGCCGCCCGGTTAAGCATCCGGCAAAGACTCGCACGTCATCGCAATAGTTGATGACTGCGGTTTTGCTTTCCAGCAGGTTGTTCAGCGTGGTTGAAGGACGGAACGGCAGGATGATAAATTCGTCTTGCGCTTCAGCGGATAAATAAACCCCCATGGGCGCAATATGCGCCATGCCCGAACTGTTCTGAGTGGTGACTATGGTTTCTTGAATCATTAGTAATTTTTTATTAAAAAACAGGCAAATCAAAAAATGATTAAAAAATTATCACCACGAAGACACGAAGGACACGAAGTTTTATTTCTTCGTGCCCTTCGTGTCTTCGTGGTGAATAAAAAGCTTTTAATCACTTGTTGACTTGCCATTGCCTGTGGGTAATAAGAGGATGCAATCATTAATGCTTTTTTAATGTGGTTCCGGCCGGTTTAAAAGTATGCAGGTCAACGGTGGTTTCTGCGCTGTCGGTTGCACAGCCCCATTGCAATGCTTGATCCTGGCTATAGCGTTTACCCAACTGCCAGGCTATTTCAGCACGAGCCAGTTCGACGCCCAGATAAAAAGCATGGCCGCCATCGGTCTCAACATGCAGTTTCGGAAACAGGTCGAACGGGTCGGTAGCGCTGTGCATGCCGTCACGGTTGAAAATATGCACGCCTTCGGCGCTGATCTGGACGCGGTAACTGGGGTCTTTGATCTGTCCTGCCAGTTCTTTGATTTCATCCAAGCTATAAGGAAAGGGCGAGGTTTCATGCAAGGCCATTAAACCGGGATCGATATGCTTGGGCAACATGTTATGTCCTTTTGCCGCAAACATGATGCGGCGCGCCAGATCAGCTTCTTTGACGGCCCGGCAGGCATGTTTGCTGACTTGGGTCGCCAAAATGCTGTTGATGTTAAGTTCCGAGCAGATGCCCAGCAGCAAGGCGTTCATGCCCATGGTATCGGCATGGGTCAGTTCGGTGATGTTGCCGACTCCCAGCATCATTTCAATATCGGGATGGTTCTTCCTGACTTCATGGTAACGCACGATGGATTGCGTAAAGCCGAAATGCAGCGGATCTAAAATCGGGTCAACGATAAAACTCCGGTTTTTTGCCTGCATGATGTTGATGGCTCTATCCAGTGAGGACAGGTCTTCATGTTTTTCCGGGATTAAAATCGGCGTCGCTGCGACTTCATCGGCAACCCATAAGGTGCTTTCGTGCAGGCTGAGCATGTAATCTGCGCCCGCTTTGCCGCCCCTGAGCAAATCGTCCGCTTCAAGCGAATCGATGCTGACGGTAAATCCTTCCTGCTTCAAGGTGCGGATGATGTCTTCCATGTGCGGAAAATCGGTGCTCGGCAAGCAGCCTATGTCGATCACATCGGCACCGTTTTGTTTGTAGTAGTAGGCGCGATTAACGACTTCTTCCACACTGACATTGGGCGCATCGACGATTTCGGCGAAGATTTTGACGCTGTAGCGATTTACATCAATCTTGTGCGCGGCTTGACCGAAAAACATCGGCAAGTCTTTAAGTTCGTCCGGACCTCGCTCAATCGGTAAACCCAAGTCTTTGGATAAGGTTTCCAAATCGCCTCGGCAACGTCCGGGCACCAGAATGCGATCGGCGCCGAAAGTGTCGGTCAAGCGGCGGCCGATCATGTCCGCAGTCATCAATGCGGCGACCTTAAGCCCCAGCTCATGCACGGTATAGGTGAATTCCGGCTGCATTTTTTCCAGAATGCTATGCAGCTGTTTTTCCGCCAGTCTGCCGGTAAGAAAGAGGATATGTTCGCTCATGCTAACGATTTTAGCCGTTCTTTAACTGTGATAATCAATTCGTCGACACTTTCTACGACGCTGGTGTATTCGAAAGTACGTAATTTGGCCGTGCCTTCCAGGTCGATTTTACGCGGATAAACCATGACTTTTCCGCTCGGCGCGGTCGTTTCCATTTCCGGCGCTATGTCGCAAGGATAGACAATGCTGGGAACTTTGCATTTCCCGGCCTGGGAATAAAGATTGGTCACCAGCGAATCGGCAATTCCGAGCACGCATTTGGCAATCGTGTTCGACGTGGTCGGCGCCATGACAAAGGTATGGTAATAGCCTTTATAAAAATGTCCAACCGGCGGCGCTGAAGCGGCTTTGTCGCGGTATACCGACATTTTTTTGCGGACGTCATCAAGATTAATGCCATACATTTTCAAGACTTCTTCTCCGGCTTGACTCAAATATAAATCAACATTGTCCAGCGTCAGCAGGAAGTCCAGGCATTCTTCTATATAATGACCGGAGCCGGTAATGGCCCAGGCTAATCGTGGCTTATCCATTAAATTTAGTTAGAGTCGAAAACATGCGGCCATTATACATGAATCAATACGCCGATTTCGTACACAGGAGTTTTTAGGGAATGTTCAGGAATATTAACAATCCATTGATTATGGGGATTTTAAATGTAACGCCGGATAGTTTTTCCGATGGCGGTAAATACTCGGCCCTCGATGCCGCGATACAACAGGTTGAACTTATGTTGTCCGAAGGCGTCGATATTATCGATATAGGCGGAGAATCAACCCGTCCCGGATCTGATTCGGTTGCCGCTAGTGAGCAAATCGAGCGGGTGGTCCCGGTGATTGAAGCCATCAGGCAACAGTTAGAGAGCAATATTTTAATCAGTATCGATACGACTTTAAGCGCTGTCGCCAAAGCGGCTCTGGATGCCGGGGCTAATATCATCAATGATGTTTCAGGGGGTAGGGCGGATCCGGCAATTTTGACATTGGCTGCGGAAACAGGCGTGCCGATTATTTTGATGCACAGTCAAGGAACGCCGAAGACCATGCAGGACAATCCTCATTATGACAATGTCGTGCGGAATGTACTCGATACGCTAAATCAAAGTATTAATGCAGCGTTAAAAGCGGGCGTTAAAAAAGAAGCGATTGCAATCGATCCGGGCATCGGTTTCGGCAAACGCAAGCAGGATAACCTCGATTTGCTGGCCCATCTTGATGCGTTAGTGGCGACGGGTTTTACGGTTTTGTTAGGCACCAGTCGTAAGCGTTTTATGGGTACGATTTGTGATGTCAGCGATCCGTCTGACTTGGTTACCGCCACAGCAGTGACGACGGCTTTAGGCGTGATGGCGGGCGTGCAGATGTTTCGGGTGCATGATGTTAAGGAAAACCGGCAGGCAGCCGATGTGGCTTGGGCAATTAAACAGAGCAGGTCGCAGCTATCAACTTAACTCGATTGATGCGCCACCACAAAGACACAAAGACCGCGAGGAAAAATCACGATAAAATTTTTCGTCCCGGCACACTTCTGCGCGGGAGCAGTTGCCGGGGCGAAAAATATCTATCATGCAGTTGTTCATGTTTTCCTGATGAAATGACTTAAGCCGATGTCTATCGTGTAGGCTTTTTTGTCTGCTTAGTTGTCAGGGCTTATACGTTTGGCCGGTGTCTGTTGGATGAATCTCTGACGGAGCTCGATAATCACCCTCTGATAAATAGGTAAGAAACATCGGTAGTAATACAAGAATGGATAAAACCAGCAGCACGCCGCCAATGGATATTAAAAGTGCTTTAAAGCTCCCTACAACATTTTCTACAGGGGCGTCTGAATCCGTTGAGGGCTGGGATGGGTCGGTTTTGTTGGAATGTTCGTTTTGGTCTAACATAATGATCTCCCGATAACTGATTGAAAGAAAAATGAAATCCCACCAGATATTTGAGTCTGGCATTCAGCATGCTAATCCCATCATCACGTTACCGCAACTACTACTTGATGCTTTTAAAAACAAAAAGCCGGTCAGGCTAGGCGGCGCTTTTTGTCGGTCTGTTGTCTTTGTATATTTAAAATTTAAATTATATGAATAAAGATAACTTTTTAAGATTTATAATCGCTAACCCTAATAGGCTTATCGTCAGTGCGATGGCCGAAAAATATCCCAGCAATAAATGTCAGGCCCAGGAAATGAGACTTTAATGACCAAACAAGAAAAATCCCTAACGATGACGGTATTGATGACGCCGGATATGGCTAATTTTTCCGGCAATGTACACGGTGGTTCTTTATTGAAATTGCTGGATCAGGTGGCTTATGCCTGTGCGGCAAAATATTGTAAAAAATACGTGGTTACAGCGGCGCTCGATCAGGTGTTTTTTAAACAACAGGTTAATGTCGGCGAGCTGGTTACCTTCTATGCGCACGTTAATTATGTCGGTCGTTCGTCGATGGAAATTGGCGTCAAGGTTTTTGCCGAGGATTTAAGAACCGATGAAAAAAGACATACGACTTCCTGCTATTTTACGATGGTCGCCATGGATGAGCATGGACAAACGGTGGAAGTTCCGAGACTACAATTGGATAACGAAGTGGAAAAAAGACTTTATGAAGCGGCCCAAATGCGTAAAAAAATGCGCCAGGAAAGCCTGGAGAGAAATCGTGCCTTGCATGTGGAATTATTAAAGGATGAGCTGTAATTTATGATTATACAGGGAAATTTTGAGCAACTGCCGTTAAAGGATTTTACCGAAAAAGCCTACCTGGATTATTCCATGTATGTGATTCTGGACCGGGCCTTGCCGCATATCGCCGATGGCTTAAAACCGGTACAGCGGCGTATTGTTTATGCGATGTCGGAGTTGGGTTTGACCGCGACAGCCAAGTTTAAAAAATCGGCCAGAACCGTCGGTGACGTGTTGGGTAAATATCATCCGCACGGCGATTCCGCCTGTTATGAAGCAATGGTATTGATGGCGCAGGATTTTTCCTATCGCTACCCATTGGTCGACGGGCAGGGCAACTGGGGCTCGCCGGACGATCCTAAATCTTTTGCCGCGATGCGTTACACAGAATCGCGGCTGACCGCCTATGCGCAAACCTTGCTGAGCGAACTGGGGCAGGGTACGGTGGACTGGGCGGATAATTTTGATGCGACGTTGAAAGAGCCTGTGCTGTTGCCTGCGCGGTTGCCGAATATATTGCTGAACGGCACCATGGGCATCGCGGTCGGCATGGCGACCGACATACCGCCGCATAATCTGCGGGAAGTGGCCAATGCCTGCATACAGTTATTGGATGATCCGGACAGTACGCTGGAAATGCTGTTTACTCATGTCAAAGGCCCCGATTATCCGACCGATGCGGAAATCATCACCTCAGCCGAGGACATACAAAAAATGTATATCAGCGGCGGCGGCTCGATAAAAATGCGCGCCAAATACGAACAGGAAGACGGCAATATCGTGATCACAGCGCTGCCGCACCAGGTTTCCGGGGCTAAATTGCTGGAGCAGATAGCCGCGCAAATGCTGGCGAAAAAGCTGCCGATGATTGAAGACTTGCGCGATGAATCGGATCATGAAAACCCGACCCGTTTGTTGGTGATTCCGCGCTCGAAACGGATCGATGCGGATGAGGTGATGTCGCATCTGTTCGCCACCACCGACCTGGAAAAAAGCTATCGCGTCAACATGAACATGATAGGACTGGATGGCAGGCCCAAGGTGAAAGGGCTCAGAGGCATCCTGGTCGAATGGCTGTCGTTTCGTACCGAGACCGTGCGAAAACGATTGCAATACCGGCTGGATAAGGTGCTAGCACGGCTGCATATTTTGGATGGTTTACTGATTGCCTATCTGAATATCGACGAAGTCATCGCGATTATTCGCAGTGAAGATCATCCCAAGCCGGTGTTGATGGAACGATTCGGAATTACCGATATTCAGGCCGAAGCGATACTGGAATTAAAGTTAAGGCATTTGGCCAAGCTCGAAGAGATGAAAATCCGCGGTGAGCAGGATGAGCTGGAACTGGAGCGCGCCGCACTGGAAAAAACGCTGGGCTCGCCGCGCTTGTTAAATCGCCTGATCAGGAAAGAACTGGAGCGCGATGCGGAGAAATACGGCGATGACCGCCGCTCTCCGATTGTTGCCAGGGATGCAGCACAGGCTCTGGAAACAACGGCATTGATCACCAATGAGCCGTTAACCGTGATCCTGTCCGAAAAAGGCTGGATAAGGGCTGCGAAAGGCCATGACATTGATGTCGCAAGTTTAAGTTATCGTTCCGGCGACAGTTTTCTGGATGCGGTCAGATGCCGGACTACGCATCCTGTTTATATTTTAGATTCCACCGGACGGGCTTACAGCACTTCTTCGCACGATTTGCCGTCGGCCAGAAGCCAGGGCGAACCGTTGACCGGACGGCTTAATCCGCCGGCGGGTTCTTTATTCCTGCATCTTTTGGCAGGCCAGCCCGATGACTGGTATGTGCTTGCCAGCCATTTCGGTTATGGCTTCAGGGTTCAGTTAAAAGAATTATTGAGTAAAAACAAGGCCGGTAAACTGCTGATCACGCTGCCTGATGGCGCCAAGGTATTAAAGCCTGTGCCGATACGCAGTGAAGCCGATTCGCTTGCGGTGGTGACTTTGCAAGGCCGCTTGCTGATTTTTCCGGTGGCCGAGCTGCCCGCCTTAGCGAAAGGCAAAGGCAATAAGCTGATTCAAATTCCGACAACTGACCTGGCTGCAGGTAAAGATTATGTGGTCGCGGCCGTGGCGCTGCCTGAAAACGGCCAGCTGAAAATCATTGCCGGTAAGCGCCAGTTAACGCTTAAAGGCGCGGATATTGAGCATTATTCCGGTAGTCGTGCCAAACGAGGTTTGTCATTGCCCCGGGGCTTTCAACGAGTCGATGGCTTGGAATGCGATTGATGGTGCTGTTTTTGCGAAAATTTATTTACCTCAACTGAGCGCTTTGTTAAATACTTGCTAAGTAGTAGAGACTTACAGCTTTGAAAAATTTAATTAAAGAAATAGTCGATGACCCAAAGTTTATTCAAGGGGTCGCTTGGAAGCGTTGGCATTTTAATGCGAATGATGTCATCGTTAGGGAAGGCGATGTGGCCAAGTCCCTGTTCTTTATTGAAAACGGTCAATTACGCGTATCTGTGCATGTGGAACTGGAAGAACGCCGAAATATAAAAACGGGAGTCGGCGATTTGGGGAAGGGTGACCTTTTTGGCGATACTTGTCTCCATGAGTCATCTGTACGGACCGCTTCCGTTATAGCCATTACCGATGGCTGTTTAGTGGAAATCAATGGCGAAAAGCTCGGTGAGTATCTGGATGCCCATCCCAATAAAGGCTATTCGTTTTACAAGAAATTATTTGAAATACTTTTTAATCGCTTGAGCGACGGAAATCGCCGGATTGAATATCTGCTGGCTTGGGGGCTTAAGACTCGGCGATCTGCTGAAAAATCGATTCCGATCTTCCGGAAAATCTAGCAGGTTTAACGCTTCATTTACCGGCAGTTTTCAGCCTGACGATAAAACGCCGATAATCATCCTCCGGTAATGCATCGTTTACGATAAGCACGGATTGCTTATCGGCATTGTTATTAAAATGCAGAAATATTGCGAAGATGGTGATGACTGTTGAATCCAGAATCTGAACCTGTTCAAAGCCATTGCCGTCGGATACTTCCCAGCCTGATGTTTCGGTATGTTTGATTTTGCACTGCTCGCTTTTGAAGCGCTTAGCAGTAAATTCAAAATGTAGCCAAATTCCGGTCAACAGCGCCAACTTGATTGCAACCGGCAAAGCATTGGCGATGCACGAGCCTAATGCCAGTAGATGAATAACCACAAGCAGCCGCTTTAATTTCTTCGATGGCTTTAGCTCCAGCAGCAGCGTGGGTTCGTGTTTTTTTTGCAAGTTAAGCCGCTCCTTTATTCTAGCTTTGGCGGGTAATGCCTATATTCCAATACAGTATAAATGGCCATACGGTTTTTTGTGTTTGTTCAAACAGCGATATAATCAGTGTACTTTGAAATTAACTATTTGTTTATTGATGAACCCTAACTGGAAAAACTTTCTGCTTTCTGAGCAAGCAATATTCGAGAACGATGCCGATATCGTCTTTTCATCACCCGAGCATGAAAGTAAACAGCGTATTTATCCAATTGTCCATCTGGGCGTTTTGACGGTTGCAGGAATTGATGCTGCAAAATTTTTACAAGGACAAATTACCTGCAATATTAATGATATAACCGATATAAAAAGCAGTCTGGGTGCAATGTGCAATCCTAAGGGCCGGGCGATTATCACTTTTTTACTGGTCAAAAGCGACGATGCTTTTTTGATGATTCTGCCTAAAGAATTATTGGCATCAGTCAAAAAAAGACTACAGATGTATGTGTTGCGCTCAAATGTGACCTTAACCGACAGTTCGGATGAGTTGTGTTTAATCGGATTAACTTACGGTACAGCGAAACCTGATCAAGCACCCGATTTTGCAACGAGCCGACAGGAAAATATTGTTGTTGATCTTCAAAATCGCTGCCTGGTTATTGCCGAGGCTGATAAGGCTCAGATACTTTGGTTAGAACAGGTCAAGCAGGGGTTCAAGCCCGAAAGTTCCGCGCAATGGCGTTATCTCGATATCATCTCGGGGATTCCTTGGCTTGCGGCGGAAACATCGGAAGAGTTTATTCCGCAAATGCTGAATCTGGATAAACTGGGCGGCATTAGTTTTACTAAAGGGTGTTACACCGGTCAGGAAATTGTTGCCCGGACTCATTATCTTGGCAAAGCAAAAAGGGAAATGTTTCTCGCTGAATGTGATGCCTTAGCGTGTCCTGAGCCTAATTCAACAATCATTGATGACAGCACCGACACAGAACAAAGCGCAGGTAAAGTGCTGTATGCGCAAAATGGGCAAAATACTTGCAAAATGCTTGTCGTGCTGCAAGTTTCCGACACAAATGCTTATAGTCTTAGGCTGAAAAATAATAACCAAGATAAAATTACATTATTAAACGTATAATTTTATTACGTATTATTTATCGAGGAATGCCGAAATAATGCAATTTACTTCCGTTCAGGATTTTCTTGATCATGTTCAATACGAACTTGATGCGAATCGTCTTATTTTGCCTACACTACCTGATATTGCTCTAAAAGTTAAAAATGCTGTTACTGAGGGTGATATATCGGCCAAAGAGCTGGCTGATATGATAGTGACCGACGTGGCGCTGTCGACGCAAATTATCCGTATAGCCAATAGTCCGATGTACCGCGGTGCAGTTGAAATCAATAACATCCAGATGGCAGTTTCAAGGTTGGGTAACAATACAATCCGTAGTTTAGTGACCACTCTGGTAATGAAGCAGATATTTCGTCCCTCATCAAAACTATTGGAAAGTCTGTTCAGGAAAACCTGGGAACAAAGTATCAATGTTTCGGCTATCAGCCGCGCTCTTTGTGCTTTCGTTCCTCATCTTAATTCCGATGAAGCCATGTTGGCGGGTCTTATTCATCAAATAGGCAAATTACCAATATTAATGCTGGTTGAGAATATTCCGGAATTTAGGGATAGCCCGACAAGAATGGGAAAATTACTGGAAAAAGCGCATCCTGCTGTCGGTAAATTGATTATGGATGCCTGGGACTTTCCTGGAAATTTAAAGCCTGTTGCGTCTGAGTATGTTAACTTTCGATATGACTCAGGGGCTAAGGCTGATTATGTCGATGTTGTACAAGTTGCATTTTTGCAAAGTATAGCGGGAACCGATCATCCGGCATGCCGGGTTGATTGTTCTACCGTTCCTTCATTCGCCAAACTTGGATTTTCTACTGACACTGAAATACTGGAAATTGAGGGTATTTCGGATGACATTGAAATTGCCAGAAATATGCTCTCTTAAAAACATTTAAAACTTATGATTAATACTGAAGCAGCCGCACGTTTTCGCCGGTTAGGTACAATTACAATTTTTGCCGTTTATTTTGTCATCCTTGTCGGTGGAATCGTCAGGGCTTCCGGGGCAGGCATGGGCTGCCCCGACTGGCCGACTTGTTTTGGACAATGGGTGCCGCCGACCGATGAGTCCCAGCTGCCTGCGAATTACCATGAAATATATGCCGAACGCGGTTATGAAAACACCCAGTTTAACCCGGTAAAAACCTGGACCGAATACACTAATCGCCTGGTTGGTGTGACGATTGGATTTTTAATCTTTTTGACAGCCTGGTCGTCGCGTATCTACCTTAAAACGGACAAAACCATTTTTTATTTGGCTGTCAGTGTGTTTTTTCTGGTCGGTTTTCAAGGCTGGTTAGGTTCAAGCGTAGTAGCAAGTAATCTCAAGCCGTTGATGATCACCTTGCATATGCTGCTGGCGTTGTTCATCGTCGCATTGCTTATTTACACGATTGCCCGTTCGCAACGGGATGTAATCGCCCAAATTGATATTCGATCGCTGCCGGATAAATTCAAAACCGTGTTGATTGCGGCGATGATAATGACCCTGTTACAAGTGGCGATGGGAACTCAGGTCAGGGAGGCGGTAGATTTTATTTCGCATAATCATACTTATATCGAGCGCGAATACTGGCGTGACGACTTTCCGGTCATTTTTTATATACATAGGTCTTTCTCCTCGATTATTTTATTCACTAACCTTTGGTTAGTTTGGAAGATTATCCGGTCTGTCGATAAAAAAAACTTGTTGCGGCGTATCGGTTTATCTCTGGCCGCTTTGGTCATTACGGCCATTATTGCGGGCATCAGCCTGGATAGATTGGGTATGCCGCCGGTTGCCCAGCCGATTCACCTGTTGATGGCTAATCTGATTTTCGGTGTTCAATTTTTTCTTTTCAGCTGCCTGAATTACGCTTCAAAACGCCAAGCCTAATTGGGGATTTAATGCAGGCCGGTTCATACGCTACGAAGATGCGAAGTTTTCATCAAATTTATGTTTTCTTCGCTTTCGTGGTGAATAAAAGCGTCGTATATATAGCGTGGACATCGGTTAACTGGCGCTACATCCGCCGTTAATTTTATTGTTCCTATTGAAAGCCTTATATTGAATGTAGAATGGCGTAAATAAAATAAAAATCCCGGCTACCAATGGCAACTCAAGCTCAATCTGCAAGTTTACGTTTCCTAACAGACACCTTTAAGTGTTTTTTACCCAATCCCCAAGCTGTTGCGCTGGCAATTATTCTAATTGTCAGTTTTGTGCTGATTTATTCATTGTCCGATCTGTTGATGCCGGTTTTTGTATCAATCGTGTTGGCGTATTTGCTGGAAGGCCTGGTCGGTAAGGCCGAAAGCTTGAATATGCCGCGTATGCCGGCTGTGTATCTGGTATTTTCAGTGTTTATGGCATGTGTGATTTTTTTATTATTTTATTTAATGCCGATTGTTTCCCAGCAGGCCGTCGAGCTTGTTCAGCATATCCCGGAAATACTTAACAGGGCGCAAAGCGGAATCATGAGTTTGCCGGAAATGTATCCGCAGTTTATTTCGGAAAGTAAAATCCAGCAGATGATGTTTGCGGTGCAGCGTGAATTGTTAACTTACGGGCAAAATATATTGTCACATTCAGCAGCCTCCGTTGTCGGGCTGGTCAGTGTAATGATCTACCTGTTCCTGGTGCCGATGATGGTCTTTTTCTTTTTAAAAGATAAACAGATACTCATATCCTGGTTTTTGCAGTTTATGCCCAAAGACAGGAATTTGACCGTACGTGTTTGGGAGGAAGTCGATATACAAATCGGTAATTATGTTCGCGGCAAGTTCGGTGAGGTTTTTATTCTCTGGGCCGTCAGTTACGCGACTTATGCGGCGATGGGCCTAAATTATGCGATGCTGTTGGCTGTTTTGATGGGCTTGCAGGTTATTATCCCTTACATCGGTGCAACGCTGGTTACTTTTCCGGTTTTGGGCGTCGCCTTTTTTCAGTGGGGATTAAGTAGCGATCAGTTTATGTACGTTGTTATTGCATACTCAATTATTCAGGCGCTGGACGGCGTTGTATTAGTACCGGTATTGTTTTCCGAAGCCGTTAATCTACATGCGATTGCAATTATCGTTGCGATTTTGTTTTTTGGCGGTTTGTGGGGCTTCTGGGGAGTGTTTTTGGCGATTCCGCTAGCTACTGTTGTCAAAGCGGTACTAACCGCTTGGCCGCGGATTGGCGATAAGAATCTGGATGCAAGTTATTAATTGACGTTAAGCATGAGGAAGGACGATGTTGTCCACGAAGGGCACGAAAAATTTGAAAAAATGTCGTGACTACTTAGCAGTGAAAAAATAGAGCACGATGCCAAAAGTAGGCGATACCGATTTGGCTGATAGACACCGATGAAAAGGTGAAATATTTTAACCTTTTAAACCTATCTAATCAGTGTCATTTGTATTTCGGGTTTTTCGTGGGCAATGCATAACGCAGTTAAGGAAGCCGCTACAAAATATCCGAAGCGTAATCGGCCAAGCGTGAACGTTCGCCACGCCGCAAGGTGATATGCGCCCCATGCGGCCAGGTTTTAAAACGGTCTACAACATAAGTTAAACCCGAGGTCGTCGCCGTCAAGTAAGGTGTGTCGATCTGCGACAGGTTGCCGATACAGATGATTTTTGTTCCTGGACCTGCGCGGGTGATCAATGTTTTCATCTGTTTTGAGGTCAAGTTCTGAGCTTCATCAATGATCAGGAAGCGATTGAGGAATGTCCGTCCGCGCATAAAATTGAGCGACCTGATTTTGACCCGATTCATAATGATGTTGCTGGTTGCGCTTTGCTCCCATTCGCCATGTTCCGCATTGCTGCCCAGTAGTTCAAGATTATCAATTAGCGCACCCATCCATGGCGCCATTTTTTCTTCTTCGGTACCGGGCAAAAAACCTATATCTTCACCGACAGGGACAGTTTCGCGGGTCATGATAATTTCCTGATAGGCTTTGTTCTCCAGGGTCAAGGTAAGCCCGGCGGCCAGGGCTAATAAGGTTTTTCCGGTCCCTGCGGTGCCCAGTAAGGTAACAAAATCAATGTTAGGATCTAACAACACATTGAGGGCAAAGTTCTGTTCCCGGTTTTTTGCCGTGATGCCCCAGACATTGTTATGTTTTGCGCGATAATCCTTTGCCAGTTCCAAGACGGCAACTTGTCCATCACAGGATCTGACGATGGCTTCAAAATTGGTTTCGTCTTCTATATACAAATACTGGTTGGGATACCATTCGGTGACTATAGGGTCTTCCAGTTTGTAAAAAGTGCGGTTTTTTTCCTGCCAGGATTCCATTTTGGTGCCGTGCACAGTCCAGAAATCCTCTTCCAACGCCATGGCGCCGCTGTATAACAGATCAATGTCATCCAGGGTCTGGTCGTTATGGTAGTCTTCGGCAAGCAACTCCAATGTTGCGGCCTTGATGCGCATGTTGATGTCTTTTGACACCAGAATAACGGTGATATCGGGCAATTCCTTGGTAAGCGCCAAGACAATGCTGAGTATGGAGTTGTCGGCAAGGTTGCCGGGCATGCTTTCCGGCAGCAGTGCGGTCATCGCGCTGGTTTGGAAATATAAGCGTCCACTCTCAACGATATCGATATTCGGCCCGTGTTTTATACTCGACAACGGCAGGCCGTCGTTGATGGTTTGCTGGTTGGCGTCGCAGATTAATTCATCCAGAAACCGGCTGACCTGCCTGACATTGCGTGCCACTTCGGTCAGGCCTTTTTTTGCGTGATCGAGTTCTTCCAGAACAATCATCGGGATAAAAATGTCATGTTCCTTGAAACGGAAGATTGATGCCGGATCGTGCATCAGCACGTTGGTATCTAAGACAAACAGCTTTTTATCGGGTGTTGTTTGAATATTCATAATTAGTGGTTTGTTAGTTCATCTAAGGCTTGTAGTATTTCTTCGCAATGGCTTTTTACTTTTACTTTACGCCATTCATGGACAAGTTCCCCCTGAGGATTGATTAGAAAAGTGCTGCGTTCGATACCTCGAACCTGCTTGCCGTACATGTTTTTCATTTTGATAACATCAAACAGCTGGCACAGTTTTTCTTCAGGGTCCGAAAGCAAATCAAAAGGGAATTCCTGTTTGCACTTAAAGCCTTCATGAACGCGGACGGTATCACGGGATACGCCTACTATGACAGCATTGAGAGCGGTGAACTTTTCGATATTGTCGCGAAAACTTTGACCTTCCTGAATACAACCGGGCGTGTTGTCTTTGGGGTAAAAGTAGAGAATAAGGTATTTGCCTTGGTAGTCGCTTAGTTTTACCGTTTTATCGCCGGTAGATAAAGCCTCAAAATCGGGGACAGTGTTGCCGAGAGTTATCATTATTAAATTAAGTTTATCGTTTTATAGGTTCAAGAATGGCATCTATATTAAGCTGATCGCAGAAATCCAGAAACTCCTCGCGTAGCGATAGCAGGTGGAGTTGCGGCGGGATCAAAATGACAAATTTGGTTGAGAATACTGAGGTTTGAATATAGGGCGCCTGGTAGCAGCTACCGGTTATCTCTTCAATATCTATCTCACGGTCAAATAGAAAGGAAGTAATGGATTCTATGACATTATCACGATCCAGGGATATGGTTTCCAATGAATAGGGAACGCACTCCTTGGGCTTGTCTTTTTGATCGGGCCGGAAGGTGTGAATTTTGATGTCCAGCCGTCTCTGGATAATGTCCAGAGTACTTTCAAATTTGGCAATTTGATTCCAATTGCCCTGAATAAGTAGGTACGCCGCAGTAGATTGAGCAAGGCGGGATGATCTTATTTCCAAAATATTACATTTACAGTCGCGCACGGCGGGTAATATTTCGGCAATAAATTTACTCTGATGGTTGCCTAAGGCTGTGATAGCTAGTTGCATTTTTCTTCTTAAAAGTTTTTTTGGGAGTTTAGCATCAAATGGCTGAAACTTGATGAAGATTAAGTTTATTTGGTATTAGAATGAATAAAATTGTTTCCCTGCCGATAAGCATTGAACGCTGCATTGAAAAATGTGGTTATCTTACAACTCATTACTGAGCCTGAATATGAATGATTCAATAGATAAAAAATCAAATGAAAAACGCGATAATCTCGATGTTGATCTGGATGCCATGTTGGACAAGGCGGAATCTTCTCTTCTCCCAATGAATGACTTTCAGGACGATGAAGATGCTATTGATAGATTGTTGATGGATGCCGGTTTTGATATGGATGATGAATTAATGCAGCCGGAGGCGAAAAAAGATATAGATATTGTAAAGGATATCGACCTGCATGATGAACTGGATGATTTTTTAAGTTTTGACGGCTTTGGAGATGATTTTAATAAGCAGGAGAAAACTCAAGCGGCCGGTGTGGGGTTAAATGAAGCTGCAGGAAACTCATCTTTTACTTCATCAAATGAGCATGAGGAAGATGCCATTGATAGATTGTTGATGAATGCCGGGTTTGATGCAGCTGATGAGCCAACGCAAGAAATCGAAGATGTTGATGCGGCTGAGCTTGAAGAGCTGAATGATTTTTCTGATTTTAGCGATTTTAATGAGCCGGAAATAGTTCCGGTAGTTGAGATTGATGAGCCTGAGCCGGCCATTAAGAATTTCTCTATGCTTGAGGATGATGTGGATTTAGCAGACGAAATTGATCATGTTGATGAATCGGATATGATTCAGGAGGATGAGGTTGAAGCCTCGGCTCCGGCTATGGCAGAAATTGAAGAGTCATATGTGGAAGATGATGTTGATGTGGATGAAGAACTTGACCATTTTTCAGACTTTAGTGACTTCAATGAACCGGACATAATTCCGGCAGTAGAAGTTGATGAGCCTGAATACGTTGCAGAAAATCTATCCGCGCATGTTGATGATGCCGGACTGCCGGATGACGTTGATGATTTTTCCAGTCTTAATGATGATTTTAATGAATCGGATTTGATTCAGGATGATGAGGATGAAACATCAGCTTCTACGGAATCGGAATCCAGTCCAGCACCGCAGGCGGCGGTTGAACAACTCTCGGATGATGAAGATACCGTTGGCCTACCGGATGAAATTGATGGATTTTCCAGTTTTGGAGATGATTTTAACGAATCGGATTTGATTCAGGATGACGAGAATGAAACATCGGCTTCTACGGAATCGGAATCCAGTCCAGCACCGCAGGCGGCGGTTGAACAACTCTCGGATGATGAAGATACCGTTGGCCTACCGGATGAAATTGATGGATTTTCCAGTTTTGGAGATGATTTTAACGAATCGGATTTGATTCAGGATGACGAGAATGAAACATCGGCTTCTACGGAATCGGAACCCAGTCCAGCACCGCAGGCGGCGATTGAACAACTCTCGGATGACGAAGATAATGTTGGTCTGCCGGATGAAGTCGATGATTTGTTCGGTCTTGGGGATGATTTTAACGAATCGGATTTGATTCAGGATGACGAGGATGAAGCATCGGCTTCTACGGAATCGGAATCCAGTCCAGCACCGCAGGCAGCGGTTGAACAACTCTCGGATGATGGAGATACCGTTGGCCTGCCGGATGAAGTCGATGATTTGTTCGGTCTTGGGGATGATTTTAATGAATCGGATATGATCCAAGATGATGATGTTGAAGCATTGGCTCCTGTTGAATCGGAATCCAACCAGAGGCAGAAGTTAGCAGTTGAAGAACCCTTTAATGATTTGCAAAATGAAAATAGCTTTGACAGTTTACTCATGGACGCCGGTTTTGATGCAGAGGATGAGGTAGGGCAAACAGTCGCGAAGACAGATGCGATTGGCGACGACGTGGATTTGAGCGAAATTGATGATTTTTTTCAATTGGATGAGGTGAGCGATGATTTCTCTAATGAAAAGGAGCAGGATCAGTTAGCAGAGACCGACGAACCATCAACTCAAGATGAAGATGATTTTCTTTTGCCTGATTTTGATATTACTGCTGATATGGAAGTTCCTGGTATGGGCGGTAGCTCAGGAATTAAAGAAGATGAGTTAGCTGATGTTTTTGGCGATACTGATTTCTTGAATGAAGATGAAGTTGGGCGGGCTTCTTTTGAGCCGGAAATTGCTGAACTCAAACCGGGGGATAACGAAGCGATTTTTGACTCTCAAGCAAAACAAGCTGGCGATACAGCTATAGAAGATTTTGAAAATACAAAAACATTTGAGCAGGAAGAAATTAAAAAGCAACTGGAAGATGCTGAAAATAGGGTTAAAAAAGCCAAGCGTTTTAGTTATGTAGCGATAGGGCTTGGCGCTGTTGCATTAAGCGCTGCGGCCGGATTGGGTGTGATGATTTATAACGCAAAATCTGAAGTTTCAAAACTAACTGAGCAGGTTTCAACGCTTGAAGCAAGCTTAGCAAAGAATTCTGAAAAGAACCCTAATGAAGAAATTAACGCTGTGATGAATTCTGTTGTGCAACTGAATCAGCAAGTCTATGGGTTTATAACCGAACTGAAAGGAAACCCTCAATTCCCTGTGGACTTGTTAACCAACAAGGTGCCTGATATTGCGGCTAAACAAAGTATGGTAAGCAAGGCGCTTGACATGTTGCAGGTTAAAATGGGCGAAGATGGAAAGGAGCTATTGAAGCCATCGGCTATCGAATCTCCGAAGATTGAAATCGCGCATGAGCCTGCTGCAGTTAAAGAAGTAACTGCACACGAGCCTGCATCGGTCAAAACCGATGCAACCCAGGAGCATGCTCCTATCAAAGAAGGGCATGAGCCCGCACCAACCACGGAGAAAACTGCTCATGAGATCGCGCCGACCAAAGAGAGAGCCAAGCATGAAGCAACGCCTGCTAAAGTAGAGGCAGTGTCTGAAACTGCGCCGGTCAAAGTCAAAGCGCAACCCGAAGTCGTGCCCGCCAAACCAATAACTCCGCCGAAAGCTGTTTTTAAAGAGGAACCTGTAACAGTATACAGGCCAACAGTGACTGGAAAGTGGGGGGTCAATCTGGTGGCATTGAAACAAGAATGGTTTGCCAAAAGTAAAGCCGCTGAATTTGCCCGCCTAGGAGTTTTTGCTGAGGTAATTCCTGTTTATGAAAAGAACACTACAATGTACCGACTACGAGTCGGTGGCTTTAAAAGCAAAGCGGAGGCGCTCTCCAATACGGATAGGATAAAAAAGACCCTTAATTTGGATTCAGTTTGGGTCAGCGACAACTAGAAACCTATACCTTTTATGAGAGAGAAAAAGCTTGTTGTAGCTGTATCATCCAGAGCGTTATTTAATCTGGATGAATCACATGCGATATTTGAAACGCAAGGCAAGGAAGCTTTTTGTCGTTACCAAATAGAACATGAGGATGAAGTTTTGGAACCGGGCTATGGTTTCGTTTTGGTTAAAAAGTTTTTGAGTTTAAATGACAGCTGCCCTGATGACCCGCTGGTCGAAATTATTCTGTTATCACAAAATAGTGCGGATACGGGATTAAGAATTTTTAATTCCATTGCTCATTACCAGCTGAATATTATCCGCGCGGCATTTACCAGTGGGGCATCCCCATATAATTACATTCCTGCATTCGGTGCGCATCTGTTTTTATCAACCAATGCCGAAGATGTCGCCAAGGCGCTGTGTGCGGGGTTTGCGGCGGCGACCATTCTGTGCGGACCTTCCATGGAAAGTCATTCCGATCAGTTACGCATTGCTTTTGATGGAGATTCAGTATTGTTTTCGGATGAGGCGGAACGGATTTATCAACAGCGCGGTCTGGATGTATTTATCGAAAATGAGCGTAATGAAGCCAGAAAACTATTGCCAGGCGGGCCTTTTAAAGATTTTTTAAGCGCCTTGCATCATATTCAAACGCAGTTTGATCCTCAATCGTCACCGATAAGAACGGCCTTGGTTACCGCTCGATCGGCTCCGGCTCATGAACGGGTGGTCAGGACACTAAGAGCCTGGGGTATTCGTATCGATGAAGCGCTGTTTTTGGGCGGCTTAGACAAAGGCGCTTTTTTGAAGGCATTCGGCGCGGATATTTTCTTTGATGACCAAAAAGGTCATTGTGAGTCTGCCGCCCGGCATGTCGCCGCCGCGCATGTGCCGCATGGCATAATAAACCGGAAAGATTAGAACTATAAAATAGTCTGTTTGGAAGTGGCTCCCGCTTGTTCTTTGACTAGTTTTGGAACTAGATAGCCGGGCAGGGTGGCTTGAACTTGCCGCATGATCTCCAGCGCTTCCGTTTCTGAAACTTCAAAATGTCCCGTTCCGGCTGCTTTGTCCAATAAATGTAGATAATAGGGAATGATGCCTTGGCTGAAGAGTTGTTCGCTCAGTTCAGCTAAGACTTCGGCATTATCATTCACGCCTTTTAATAACACGGATTGATTAAATAGGGTGATACCGCTGTTTTTCAGTAATTGGCAGGCAGCCGTGACGCGTTCATTGAGTTCATTGGCATGGTTGCAGTGCAGGACGATGATGATTTGTTTGGGGCTTAGCTTCAGGATGTTAATGAATTCATCGGTTATGCGCGCAGGCAAAACGATAGGTAGCCGAGTGTGTATGCGGATGCGTAGCAAATGCTTAATGCTGTCTAATTTTTGAATAATCCGGGTTAACCGTGAATCACTGAGCAGTAAGGGATCGCCGCCGCTTAAAATAACTTCCGAGATACTGGCGTTGTCTTGTATGTATTGTACGGCGTTATCTTCGTTTTGTTTGCTAAGCTGTAAATCAGCATACGGAAAATTACGCCGGAAACAATACCGGCAATTGATGGCGCAGCTGCCGGTGTTGATAAATAAAACCCGGCCGTGATACTTATGCAAAACACCGGTCTGGGAGGCTGATGCAAGATCGCCGACGGGATCATTACTAAATCCCGGATAGGCGAGCAGCTCTTCGTTAATCGGTAGCACTTGGCGTAATAAGGGGTCATGCGGATTGCCTTTTTCGATGCAGGCGGCAAAACTTAAAGGAACGCGTAACGGAAAGTTGTCGGCAGCGGCGGCCGAAATCGGCAAGTCGTCCGGTGATAAATGCAGGTAACGGCAGATATCTTCAATGTTGCTAAAAGCTTCGGCAAGTTGTTGTTGCCAGTTTTTAGTAAAATGCTGGATTTCGGATTGCGGCTCGGACATTAGAGATTATTAAAGTTTCTATCGGTAGTTGCCTCTATTATAATGGCTGAGTTTACATTGTTTGTCATATTTGAGGATAAAATGGCTGTCTATAGCACTAATGAGTTTAAAGCCGGGCTAAAAGTTATGTTGGATAACGATCCCTGTGCAATTATTGAAAATGAATTTGTTAAACCCGGAAAAGGTCAGGCTTTTAATCGGGTGAAAATCAGGAATTTGAAAACCGGCCGGGTGATTGAAAGAACTTTCAAGTCGGGTGAATCGCTTGAAGGCGCCGATGTGGTCGATGTCGAGATGCAATATCTGTATAACGACGGTCAATTCAGGCATTTTATGGTGCCGGATACTTTTGAACAGTATCAGACTGATGAAAAAATTGTCGGTGATGCCGGTAAATGGCTTAAAGACCAGGATTCCTGCACGGTAACTTTGTGGAATGACTCGCCGCTTGCGATTTCACCGTCCAATTTTGTCGATTTGGTTATTACTGAAACCGATCCCGGTGTGCGTGGCGATACCTCGGGCGGCGGCGGTAAACCGGCGACTCTGGAGACTGGCGCGGTTGTCAGGGTTCCCTTGTTTGTACAAATCGGTGAATTAATCAGAGTCGATACCCGTACCGGTGAATACGTTTCCCGCGTAAAAGAATAGTGCAGCAAGACTGGCGACCGACATGCTCCCTGGAGCTGATGCGTTTAAGAGCGCAGATGCTTGCTGGGATACGTCAATTTTTCGCTGATAGAGCAGTGCTTGAAGTGGAAACTCCGCTGCTTGGTCACAGTATCGGAACAGATCCGCAGTTGGCGTTTTTTACGGCTGAGTATTGTTTGTCGCCACGGCGGCAAACACTGTTTTTGCAAACATCGCCCGAGTTTGCAATGAAACGGCTACTCGCAGCCGGTAGCGGGTCTATCTACCAAATAGGTAAAGCATTCAGAAACGGCGAGTCCGGGCGTTTTCATAATCCTGAATTTACGATGCTGGAGTGGTATCGGGTCGGTTTTACCTTGCCTCAATTAATGGATGAAATCGCTGAGCTGATTACCGGGCTGTTTAGTGGACAGCATTTACAGGAAACACAAAGAGTCAGTTATCAAGAAGTATTTAATTCGTTTACCGGTTTAGATCCTTTGGTGTTTTCATATAAGGACTACTGTGCTTTTGCCAACGAATGCCAATTACCTGAGGCGGTGGATATTTGCGGACACGACCATGCGCTGTGGCTGGATTTTATATTTAGTCATAAAGTCCAGCCGCATTTGGGCGACAATGCGTTGTGCATGGTTTACGGCTATCCGGCTTGCCAATCTTCATTAGCAAGAGTCAATGAACAGTGCCCGCTGACAACTGACCGCGTTGAATTGTTTATTAATGGCGTTGAACTTGGCAATGGCTATTATGAACTGGTTGATGCGGAAGAACAGAACAAACGTTTTGATAAGGAATTGGCTATCAGGCAACAACAAGAACTGCCTGTTCCCGTTAAAGACATGCGTCTTATTTCTGCTCTTGAATCGGGCTTGCCGGAATGCTCGGGCATGGCTATAGGTCTGGACCGTTTATTGATGCTGTTGTCGGGTAGTGTTTCCATCGATGATGTGTTGAATTTTCCTATTCACAGGGCTTAAGCTCGTTTAAATATTTACTGTGATATAATCCGCCAGATTTTTAACATTGGGCAATGCCGTTTTATTTTTAGACTTCTACATGAAATTAAATACTCTCTCTTGCTTGCTATTGTTATTTCTACTGGTTTCCCAGGCGGTTAAAGGTGATGAAGAGTTTATTGTAGAGGATATTCAAGTCAGGGGCCTGCAACGTATCTCAGTAGGTACCGTTTATAACTATCTCCCTGTCAATGTGGGTGAAAGGTTTTCTTTGGATAATGTCGGTTCGGCTATCAAGGCATTATTCAAAACCGGATTTTTTAAGGATATTTCTCTGGAAAGAGAAGGCTCAACCTTGATCGTCAACGTGGTAGAGCGTCCTTCCATCGCAAAAATCATTTTTGAAGGCAATAAAGACTTAAGTAAAGACGATTTGACCAAAGCCTTAAAGAAAATCGGCTTGGCTGAAGGCAAGGTATTCGATCAGCAAGTATTGGATAAAGTAGAGCAGGAATTAAGCCGGCAGTATTTCAGTCACGGTAAATACGGCTTAAAGATTACCACGGACGTGTCCAATCTTACCCGTAATCGGGTTGGTATTCATATCAAGATTTCTGAGGGCAGGGTAGCCAAGATCAAGCAAATCAATGTCGTCGGCAATAACGTTTTTGATGATGAAACGCTGCTGCGCCATCTTGAGTTAAACACTTCCAATCTATTGTCGTTCTATACCAAGGACGACCAGTATTCCAAACAAAAATTGCAGGCTGACTTGGAAACTTTGCGTTCCTATTACCTGGATCGCGGCTATATCAATTTTTCCATTGAATCCACACAAGTAGCCATTACCCCTGATAAAAAAGATATTTATGTCACCATCAATGTCAAAGAAGGCGATGTTTATAAGCTGGAAAAAGTTAAATTAGCCGGTAATCTGGTGGTTGCTCCGCCAGAGCTTATTAAACTGGTTAAGGTCGGTCCTGGTGAGATTTTTTCCAGAAAAAACGCTACCGAAACTTCCAAAGCAATTTCCGACCGCTTAGGGGATGACGGTTACGCTTTTGCTAACGTTAATATGGTGCCGGAAATCAACGAAGCCAAGAAAACAGTTGATATGACTTTTTTTGTTGATCCGGGCAAACGCGTTTATGTCAGACGCATCAATATGAAAGGTAACAGCAAAACCCGTGATGAAGTACTGCGCCGCGAAATGAGGCAAATGGAGTCCAGTTGGGCCTCAAGTTCAAAAATTGAACGGTCGAAAACGCGTCTTGAACGCTTGGGCTATTTTGAAGAAGTGAATGTTGAAACCCCGCCGGTTACGGGTACTGCCGACCAGATCGATGTTAATTATACGGTAGTGGAAAAACCCTCCGGTAATTTGTCGGCAGGTGTGGGGTTTTCTCAAACCCAAGGGATTGTATTGAATGCCAATATTGCCCAGGATAACGTGTTTGGCTCAGGCAAACGGGTGAATGTTGCCTTTAATAACAGTACTTACATGACAAGTTATCAGTTTGGTTTTATGAATCCTTACTTCACAGTCGATGGTGTAAGCCAAGGTTATAATTTGGGCTATACCAAACGAAATGCAGGACAAGTCAATATCGCCAATTATTCGACCAACGTGATGAATGCGGGGGTGAATTTCGGCATCCCGTTGAATGAATTCGACAGTCTACGTTTTGATGTCGATTTAAAACATACCGAGTTGAGTACTACGGCTTATTCATCCAACCAGATTTGTGATTTTATCTATGGCAATAATGGTACAGATGCTTGCGCAAATATTACAAACAATTACATCCAAGGCGCTGCCAATAGTAGGGCAATAGTTAAGGCCACAGGGGATGCGTTTCTGACACTGGCACCGGCAGTGGGTTGGACTCATGATACTCTTAATCGTGCAATTTTCCCGAATAAGGGACAACAACAGCGTTTTTCGGCCTTGGCGACAGTTCCCGGCAGCGATCTGGAATATTATAAAGTCAATTATAAACATCAGCTTTATTTCCCGTTGGCGAAAGACTTTACGTTCAGGTTGCAAGCTGAAGCGGCTTACGGAGACGGTTATGGAAAGACCGCCACTTTGCCTTTCTTTGAAAACTATTTCGGAGGCGGTACAGGATCTATACGCGGCTTTAAAAATAATACTGTAGGTCCGAGAGACTCTAATGGTTATCCGTTTGGTGGTTCCAGTAAAATTATCGGTAATGCCGAAATGTTTTTCCCGGTCCCTTTCTTGCCGGAGACAAAATCAGTCAGGTTAGGAACCTTTTTGGATGCGGGTTCTATTAATAATGGTTTTAAAGCGAACAACCTGAAATATTCTGTCGGGGTTTCAGGAGAATGGCTGTCGCCTTTCGGTGCTTTATCCGTCAGTGCCGCATTACCGTTAAACGCTACTTCTACCACAACGGCGCCTGACGGCACTATTACCGGGGATCAAAAGCAGATGTTTCAATTTAACTTTGGCCAGAATTTCTAGCAGAAGTTGTTTTTGTTTAACAAGCTTATCCCCTATAATTTAACAAAGTAGCTTATTTCTAATCATTATTTATTTTAATTTCACGAGAGACCTGTTTAACGATGAAAACAAAAATTGCTTTATTCATAGGATTGTTGCTTGCAGCTAATGTGAGCTACGCTGATTTAAAAATTGGCTTTGTCAATATACCAGCCGTTCTTGAAAAAGCACCCCAGGCAGAAAAAGCCAAAAAACGTCTGGAACAGGAATTTTCACCACGAGACAAGCAATTGGTTGCCCAACAAAAAGAAATCCAAAATATGGACGAAAGAATGACCAAAGATGCCGCGGTGATGGGTGAGTCTGCACGAGTCAACCTGGAAAAAGATATTTTAAATAAAAAAAGAGATGCAAAAAGAGCCCAGCAGGAATTTAGCGAAGATTTTAATGCGCGTCGTAATGAAGAATTAGGTAAATTACAACGTCGTATTGTTGAAGCGATTCGGGAAATAGCCAAGGATCAAAATTTTGATTTGTTACTCACTGATGGCGTTATTTATGCCAGTGAAAAAATTGACGTAACCAGTCAAGTCCAACAAAAGTTGTCAACCATGCCGGAATAATTAAACACGCGTTTTTATTTAACCGCATCGTCATCAACTTTTAAGAGAAGCATCCTCAAATATGTCCATTAAGTTAGATATTTTACAAATACAAGAATTCCTGCCGCATCGTTACCCTTTTTTATTGGTTGATAAGGTTATTGAATGTGAACCCGGCGTTAGGTTATTAGGCGTGAAAAACGTTACTTATAACGAACCGTTTTTTCAAGGTCATTTTCCACAAAAACCCATTATGCCGGGCGTACTGATCTTGGAAGCCTTGGCTCAATCCACGGGATTACTGGCATCAGAAACAGCAGGGGATGAGTTGGCCGGGATGATTTATTATTTGGTCGGTATTGATAAGGCCAAGTTCAAAAGACCCGTTGTACCCGGAGATCAATTGATGCTGGAAGCAAAGTTCCTTAAAAGCAAGCGTAATATCTGGGCATTCGAATGCCGTGCAGAAGTTGATGGCGAGTTTGTCGCAAGTGCCGAAATCAGATGTGCAGCGGTAGTAAATTAATTTTGATTGATCCAACAGCGATAGTTGATAGTAAGGCAGAGCTGGCCGATGACGTGTCGGTTGGCCCTTTTTCCGTCATAGGGCCCGATGTAAAAGTCGGCGCCGGCACAGTCATAGGTTCGCACGTTGTGATTAAAGGGCCTACTACGATAGGCAAAGATAATCGCATCTATCAATTCACGTCCATCGGCGAAGATCCGCAAGATAAGAAGTATGCGGCTGAGATCACCCGGCTGGAAATTGGCGATAGAAATACAATACGTGAATATACCTCTATGCACAGAGGGACAAAACAGGATAAAAGCCTTACCAAGATAGGTAACGATAACCTGTTTATGGCCTATACCCATGTGGCGCATGATTGCATTATCGGCAATCATGTCATTATGGCAAACGGGGCTTCATTGGCAGGACATGTGCATTTACATAGTCATGCTATCTTGGGCGGATTTACCTTGGTGCATCAGTTTACTCAAATAGGTCAGTACAGCTTCGCTGCGATGGGCAGTGCAATTACCCAGGACATTCCTCCGTTTGTTATGGTTGGCGGCAAGCCTACCAGGCCGCACGGCATCAATTCAGTCGGCATGGAACGTAACGGCATTTCTCCTGAAGACATTCGATTGATCAGAAAAGCCTACAAGATAATTTACAAGATGAACCTGCGTCTGGAAGATGCGATTGACCAAATGGAAGATCTGGCCGGTGAAAGCAAAGAATTGTCCGATATGGTTAGCTTTTTACGTAATGTAAGTCGCGGCATATTGCGTTAAGTGCCGTCTTGGTGCGAGTCAACGTGCACTTCAATAGTTTCAGGATCGAAAGTAGTTATGGATGATGAGTTTTCAACAAAAAATGTTGTTGCCGGAGTTGACGAAGCAGGCCGCGGACCGCTTGCCGGCCCGGTCTTCGCGGCAGCGGTTATCCTGGACCCCATGCGACCGATAGCCGGATTGGCCGATTCCAAAATCCTTAGCGAAAGCAAACGGGATAGTCTTTATATAATCATCAAGGAAGTCGCTTTAAGCTGGTCGATTGCAGAGGCCAGTGTTGAAGAGATTGATCAGCTTAATATTCTTCAAGCAACCCTATTGGCAATGCAAAGAGCGGTCAATGGCTTGCATATCCAGCCTGATGAAGTTTTAGTGGATGGTAATCGTCTCCCAAAATTATCCATGCCCGCGCAGGCTATCGTTAAAGGCGACAGCAAAGTGCAAGCGATCAGCGCGGCATCAATATTGGCTAAAGTCGAGCGGGATAAACTGATGGTCGACTATCATCAACATTATCCTGATTTTTCGTTTCATGTGCATAAAGGCTATGGCACCAAGCAACATTTGGCTGAAATCGAACAGTTCGGCTTTTTAGCGATACACAGAAGAACATTTAACCCGGTAAAAACCATGCTGATGCGACAGCGAGGGCTTTAATGTAACGCTGTGTAATTATTAAAAAATAATCGCCACGAAGAACGCAAAGAATAAAAACTTCCTGTCTTCGTGGTGAATAAAATATTTTTAATGGCTTGTCGCGCTACCGCAGAATCGCCTTAAGCCAGCTCAAGCGGCCCTTCATCCATTAACGCTATTTGTTCGCGCAACTCAATAATTCTGTCTTGCCAATAACGTGGCGTATCGAACCACGGAAACGCCATCGGAAACGCAGGGTCATCCCAGCGTCGTGCAATCCAGGCAGAATAATGAAT
Organism: Methylobacter sp.; assembly: GCF_036845245.1. NCBI lineage: Bacteria > Pseudomonadati > Pseudomonadota > Gammaproteobacteria > Methylococcales > Methylococcaceae > Methylobacter > Methylobacter sp. Next base: position 9,551 of record NZ_DAIUEH010000038.1, on the reverse strand, counting down.
CAGGCGCAAAGTACGCAAAGCTTCTATAAGATGCAACTCTCTAATATCGAAATCATAGAAAGTTCTGTAACCGGCGAGCAAGTGGTTTAACTGCATGGTCATTTCGGTACGATCGCCGGAGAGCAGCATCCATAAATCCTGTATCGCCGGCCCCATCCTGCTGTCATCGAAATCAACAAAATGCGGGCCGTCATCGGTCCATAAAATATTACCGGGATAGCAGTCTCCGTGCAGCCGTAAAGTTTTTATCTTACCGGCTCGTTCAAAGCAGCGCCTTACGCTATTTAAAGCGTACTCAGTCACACTGCGATAAGCTTCGGTAAGATCGGCGGGGATAAAATTATTTGCCAGCAGATAAGCACTGGGTTCATCACCAAAACTGGCGATATCGAGAACCGGGCGCTCTTTGAAAGGCTTTAAAGCGCCGATAGCATGAATACGGGCGATAAACCGCCCCATCCATTCCAGTTTTTCGCGGCCTTCAAGCTCAGGTACACGGCCGCCTTGTCTTGGAAATACGGAAAAACGGAAACCATCAGCATGGATCAAGGTCTGATTATCTTCGAATGAGATTGCCGGTACCACAGGGATTTCAGACTCGAATAATTCCTGAACGAACGCGTGTTCTTCAAGAATGGCGGCAGTTGACCAGCGCTCGGGTCGGTAAAACTTGGTAACAATAAAGGATGCGTCCGCCATGCCGACCTGGTAGACGCGATTTTCATAACTATTGAGCGCCAACAGTCGGCCATCGCTATGCAGGCCGATATTGTCCAACGCATTTAAAATGATATCGGGAGTTAGTGCTGAAAAAGGAGTTAGATTAGTATTCATGGTTACTATTGTAACGCTGAATCCAGAGAGGTTTTAATTAATCATCTTAAAAGCGCCCGATCCCCAAGGTCCAGCTTGGGGATCGGGCGTGTGGATTTGTTCACTGGCTAAAATGTATGACTTCACCTTCCTGCATCGAATTGCCGTTCGCAGGGTCGGTGTTTTGATATGAGCCGCCGCCCAGCTGTTCATTGATCTGCCGGGCTACATCTACGCCTAAGCTTTTAGATACTTCCGAAACAACCCTGCCGCGGCTTGGCACGACGCGGCTACCTCCGGTTACAACGCGTACATCCTGCCCTTCGCCGGTAGCGCTAAACGCGGCTTTTACTTCGTAAGTGCGAGTGTTGATCAGGCTAAACTCTGCGACCAGCATCAGGCTGAAAGTGTTGGATAATGTATCGGTGCCGATAATCGGATTGACCTCGTCACGAAAATCAAGCTCGCTGACCGTGCCGAACAACACATAATCAGCCCCGGGATAGGCGCCTTTTTTGATGCGGTCGATAATATCGTAGATTTTTTCACTGCTTTTGGCCGTATAAGGTTTGGCTTGAGAGACTTGAAAACTGCCGGTTTGAAGAATTTCGCCTTTGATATCGCCGACAAATTTACGCAATTCCCCATACTCGATATAGCTATAACTGCTTTCGACCTCGGTATAGTCAGTCTGCGATTTTCCGCTATAGGATGAGCGACTCGATGCCGAAGAGCTTTCGAAACTATCCCGTTCGCGCTCGCTTTCGCTAGCTCGTACCGATGACTTATTGTGATAATCGACAAGATGAAAATAACCGCTGACCCGCTCGGCATAAGCCAGATCGGTTACTGCGATTTTGGCCGCTTGAGCGTTGAATACACCAAGCAGTGATAATGGCAAGAATAACAAGCGTAACAGTTTCATTTGCCTGCTCACTAAAACATGGATTTATTGGAAGTCTTGCGTATCTCTTTTTCATCCGCCCACTCCATTACGCCGGATTCATTATCCACCAGTTGCAGGCTGAATTTGTAATAGACGTCTTTGACATCGCTGGCGCGTTTAACGATAGAGGTAATAGTGCCCTCAATACGGAAATCAGCGCCTTCCATATTGCCCATTTTTTTGGATTTGCTCTTTTTGTACAGGCCGGTTTGGTTTTGCCGGGTCAATTCATCGACCTGGGTTTGCATCGCACTGGTATCTACCGCAAAGCGTACCATGCCGCTCTTTAGGATTTTGGTGCGTATTGAATCGGTGATCGATTTGGTATCAATGTATTCGCTGGTTCGGTTTTTTACTTCCGCAACGGTCACTAAAGGGCGCGATTTAGCCGCCAGGACGGGGGCCTGCAATAGTGAGCTGGCCATGGATTCGGCTATGGTTTGCAGGTCGGTAGAGCCAAACTCGTTGGTTAAGGTTTCAACCGCTTTGCTGTCGCCGTATTCAATATTGCCCGAACTGAGCGTTGGCGATTGTGTTGCACAGCCGCTTAACAGTAGCGCGATCGCGGTGGCTTTGAAAGCGTTTGGATTCATAATATTTTTTTTATACATGGGATTATCTCTCTTTAAAGTATGTTAGATGTGGTTCCAGGTCGCATCTACAGAACATCATTATTTTGGGCCATGTCGGAGTGCAAGCTTTGCTTGTACTTGCAGGCAAAACCTGCACTCCAGCAGTCAGTTACTTTTGCAGTGACGATGACATGGTCTTCTTATGGGAATAGCCTAAGGCATTTGCCCAGTGTTATCCGGGCTTTGCACAACAAGCCTGAAATCGGCGACCTGGGGCGACGGCGCAACAGCTGTCACTGTTTGTTTCTGGTACGCATAAACAAGCACAGGTTTCCAGGCTTCTTCTCCGACCACAAAACCATTGGCATCCAGCCATTTAAAGCGATAGTAAAGCTGTTGGTTGTTCGAATCCGCATTATTGATTTCCGCTTGTACGGTCAAAAGATGATTGCGTTTCACCGCGCGCAGGTCAGTCACTTGCAGATACAACATTTCACTCAGTTGTTCGATCTTGGCATCGATGCTGCGGGGGCGTGGCGGCGGTTTGTGGCTGGCACAGGCGCAGAGCAGCGACAAAACGATTGCTAACGGTATGTTTTTAAACAGATGCATGGTTTATCCTTTTGCTTGTTGGATAGTTTTTTTGGCTTTTTTCTTTTTGGATTTTGCCGAGGCTTTCTTTTCCGCTTCGGTTACGGCCGCGTTTTCATTATTAATAATAGCGGGTGCGGCATAAACCGGCATTTGCGGGCCGTAAGCAGGTTGCGACCAATAAACCTGATTACCCAGTAACCGTGTAACCACTATCGCATGCGATCCTTGAATGTCGACCGATTGCTTACTGTTGCCGATAGCGATGTCATGTTTGCCGGAAGGCAGTGTTGCGCGTGCAATGCTGATGGTTGCAGGCAAAGTGCGCCAAGTGCGCTCGTCCGCAGATTCGGTGATCACATTGACTACATTCAACGCAATACCGGCAATCGCCGCACCGCCGCCTTGATCCATCAATGCTTTTTGCGACATTGTTTTTGCCGCGGCACGAACAATGCCCCGAACGATAATCCCAGGCATATCATCCTTTAATGCGCGTTTGGACATGCTGTCCAGACTGGTGATAGCTGCTAACGGCAGGGTGTCCTTACCATCAATGCCCAGGGTGCTGGGCTGCAACGTGTGGCTTGGGTCTGAATGCAACACTGGGAACGATATGGGAATAACCCCCAAATTGCTGACGATGACCGGGACAGGAATGGTGATTGAACTCAGCGCAGGCGCGGCCCCGGATTCGACTACAAACAACACATCGGTTTCCGTGGGTTTACGAAGGTTGGGGCGCGATTCCAATGTAGCCAGGCCGTCTTCCAGGATTTTTATATCAGGCCGTAACTCGATTGCCTGCCGGTAACCCGGCGAAGCTAGTCCCTGTTCATTTAAGGCTTCGTAGACAAAACCGGCCAGATAATGGCTGAAAGCGCTCTGGTAACCGTTTTTTAACGCGGTGACTTCGGCCGAGTTAAGTGTCTCGACCGGATAACCGTTCAGGTCTTTAAACGTAGTGATGATGCCTTTTTCTTTACTTTCCTGTTCCACCTCTTCGGTATCTTTCGCGTTAATTTCAGCTATAACCGCTTCCCGCTCGTGGGTTTTCTTGATTTCGGTTCTGGCTGCGTTCCAGTCGCCTTTCAACAAGTGATCCAAGGCAAGCTGTGTAGATAACATGACTTTTTCATAATCATGGCCGTCGTAACGACGAGTCTTATCGTTTAAAACCACTGCGCCGGCATTTTCCAAAATGGCGCCGGCCCGGATTTTAGCTTCATTTTCCCACTCATTGACTTTCTGATCGGCCAGTAACCACGCGTTGGCGCTGTCGCTGTATTGGTTTTTCAAGCGTAATAATTCGCCTTTTTCCAGATAGTAAAGCAAGTCGAAATCGCCGCCGGTATTGTTGGCTTCGTGCTGGGTTAAAGCTTGATCAAGCTGGCCTTGCCCGACCAGATCAATAGTTTGTTTGAGTTCATCATCGTAACTGCGCATCACGGAGCAGCCGGACAGGGTTATTGTTAATAAAAAAGGCAGCGCAAGGCTGGCAGAGGGGATATATGCAAACATGGTAATTTCTTATTCTATTATTTTAATTATTGGGTTGTAATTCGGTAGCTTTGATATTGTCCGTAATAAAAGCGCCAATATAAAGAAAAGTAAAAATATTTTTTGGCGTTAATGGCTTGTTATTTCCTGATTAGTAAAATGCCTCAGCCAGTGCCGTCATACTGGCAGGGATGCCGGTATCCAGCGCCTGTTAGTCCTGAGCGCAGTCGAAGTGAATGGTAACTTTTGATCCCAGCAATACAGGTGTGATTTTGAGGAGCTGCAGGCAAGTTATATGGTGTGCCTCCAGATTCGAAACACCGACAAAGAGTTGTAAGTACAATATTGCTTTTTAAGTTGTATCCTTATCAGGTAACACAACAGTTCGGGGTGCAAATGAACGTTGCTGTTAAGTCGAGGGGGCGTTTCATTACATTCCGGATACATATACAATCATCCGATCAAAAATAAGTCAGCCAGTATTCTGCCACGTTAGTTGCCAATTATGACATTCATCAATTGTTTCATCTCGCTATTTATAGCAAGCCTCGTGCTGTTCGCTTCCCCGCTTCGCGCCGAGAAAGCGGTGTTCCCGGTACCTCTCACTGTCCATCAACAGGGGAGGACTTATACTCTTGAAGAATTGCGGCGTGGAGTCGCTGACAGCGACCCCGAGGCGATAGTCAATCTTGGCATACGTTACCATCTTGGCAACGGCGTGCCGCAGGACTATCGGGAAGCCATGCGACTCTACCGCGCCGCCAGCGACAAAGTCAGCAAGGCTGCACCGGCAATAATCGGCCTGATGTATGCCGACGGACTGGGCGTAGCTAAAGACTACAAAGAAGCCATGCGCTGGTACAAACTCGGTCACCAACGCGGCAGCGCAAGCGCACCCAACAACATCGGCATGCTGTATCAGTACGGAAACGGCGTGACAACGAATTACACCGAAGCGATGCGTTGGTTTCGCATTGCCGACAAACGCGGACTTGTGGAGGCGGCTAACAATATCGGTAACCTTTACGACCACGGCCTCGGCGTCAAACAGAACTACGCCGAAGCCTTACGCTGGTACCATATAGCCGAGAAAAAGGGCAGCCATACCGCCGCCAACAATATCGGCAGCTTTTATCAGCATGGCCGGGGCGTTCCTCAGGATTACGCAAAGGCCTTGGAGTGGTATTGCCTTGCGTCAGACAAAGGCAACGCCGGAGCTCCCTACAACATCGGCCGCATGTACGAGGAAGGTTGGGGCGTAAAACAGGACTGGAAGGAAGCGCAACGTTGGTACGAGCTGTCCGTGCAGCGCGGCGACCCTGTGGCACAACTACAACTGGCCGATTTGCGGCTCCGGCTGATGCGAGATCAAACGCAAAAATCGGGAGCTGAGTTTCCGAAATGATTCAAATGCTCACATTTTTTCCAATGCTGCTGTTGCTGATGCCTACCTCGTTTGCGTGGGCGGCGACTCAGGCTATCACCCCTGCCGAATATCGACAGGCGCTCACCTTTCATACGCGCCACGGGGAACCCTACGATATTCAGAACTTCGACCGGAATAGCGCCGCACGTAAGGCGCTGTTGCTCGGCAGCACGTATTGGCTGAAAGGAAGCAAGACGCAACGTGAGGTTGCGCGTCGTTTATTGCTGCAAGCCGTTGAGCAACCCGACGCCTTGAACAAGTTTAATCAGGGTTATGCGCAGCGGATGCTGGGGGACATCGAACAGCAACACCGGCAGTTCGATCTGGCGGAGCAGCGCTATCGGCAAGCTATTACCGTTGACAATGAAAGTGCCTGCGTCAATCTGGGCGCGATGTGGGAAGCGCAACAGCAATATGAGAAAGCGCTCAAGATTTACACCGACTGCCTGCCCGCCCTCAAATCCCCGATTCTGCTGATGAATCTGGGTACGCTGTACTACAACGGGCTGGGGATGGCGAGGGACCTGAATCAGGGCGCCGACTATTGGCAACAGTCTTTCGAGATGTTTGCCTACGATCCCGATGTGAACTACAATCTGGGTTTGTATCATCTGCAAATCAGCAAAAATTTCACGCAGGCGCGCTACCACTTTGCGTTAGCCGATGCCCTTGGCGACAAGGAGGCCGCAGGCAAAATCGCCGAGCCGGCACTCATCGGCCTTTATGCAGACCGCGCCTTTGCCGACGAGCTGCGAGAGGCGGATAAAGATCATCGGCGCGAATTGCTGCAAGAGCGCCTGCGGTATACCTTGGAGAAACGTTACTTCAACAAGGCACAGGAGGGTATGACTTTCAGCCTGGGCGAAGACGGCAATTTCCTCGCGCTCAGCGGTAAACCCAAGAACGCCGAAGCTCGGGAGCGTGCCATTATCCAGATGTTCCGGCTCATTTACGTTGACCGCTTCAGCCCGGTGTCACTGCACATTCGTCAACTCAACGAGGCTCTCGCCAAAACCGGAGAAGCCGAATTACTGCTGCATAATTTCCGCCACAAGGTCACGCTAGACAAGGGTGGACGCATGATTTACGAGGTGCGTTTTTGAATACTCGGCGCATGTCCGAGAAAGGTTAGGGCGTAAAACAGGGGTGGGAAGGAAGGCCCTAACCCGTAAGGCGATTTCGCGATAGCAAACCGCCACACACGCACAACGCCGACATCAGCCTGCCGCTTGTGCGGTCTGTCGGCGAATCCCCCTTACAGCGTTACAGCGTTGTTTTATTGGTCGCCAAGACACACATCGGCTTAATGTGCATCAACACATCCTGTAGTTTATCTTTGGCGAGCGCACGGGCGTAGTCATCTTGCAGACCCGTCCAAAACCCTTCGGACAGACCAAAATAACGCGACATCCTCAATCCCGTATCGGCAGTAATGCTCCGCTTACCCGCAATGATTTCACCGATTCGGCGTGGCGGAACACCAATTTCTTTAGCTAAACGGTATTGACTAATCGCTAACGGTTTTAAAAATTCCTCCAGTAAAATTTCCCCCGGAGTAGGATAAGGCACAGTACGCATAGGGTGACTCCTCAGTGGTAATCAATAATTTCAACATCAAAAGCATCACCTTGTTTGAATCGGAAACAAAGGCGAAATTGGTCATTGATACGGATGCTATAACTATCAGCACGATTGCCTTTAAGCTGTTCCAGACGATTACCCGGAGGCACTCGCAAGTCATTCAGGCACGCGGCGCGATTGAGTAGCGCCAATTTACGCAAGGCAACGGCTTCGATGTTAATAAACCGCTGAACCCGTTCACCCTGAAACAACGCGTGCGTATCATCCCCTTTAAAGGTTTTAATCATCAGTTACGCTCTCCTTTTCATTAGTATTGTATCGCGTTATTAATACAATTGTAATCCTGTTGATACCTATGCTTTGCGCTGCACGGGTTCCGACATCAGCCTGCTGTTGTGCGGTGGATTGTCTGTCGGCGAATCCACCTTACAGCCTTTATGCAGGCCGCACCTTTGCCGACGAGCTGCGAGAGAGGGATAAAGATCATCGGCGCGAATTGCTGCAAGAGCGCCTGCGGTATATCTTGGAGAAACGTTACTTCAATAAGGCACAGGATGGTATGACTTTCAGTCTGAGCGAAGACGGCAATTTCCTCTCGCTCAGCACTAAACCCAAGAACGCCGAAGCTCGGGAGCGTGCCATCATCCAGATGTTCTGGGTCATTTACGTTGACCGCTTCAGCCCGGTGTCACTGCACATTCGTCAGCTCAACGACGCTCTCGCCAAAACCGGAGAGGCCGAATTACTGCTCCATCATTTCTGCCACAAAATCACGCTGGACAAGAGTGGATATATGACTTATGAGGTGCGTTTTTGAACAGTCTGTGCTTGTCCGAAGTAGACCGAGGCAACACTTGTGCATTAATTGAAAGATATTTATACTCCCGGTCCGCCCGGCAACGGCGTTATTACGCTGACTGAATTCAACTCCAAGCCTATTGTGGCCTCGGTGCTGGGAGCGAATATAGGCGAAAACATCAACATGGTATAACGAGAAATATTGAAATGTTAGAGCATGGTGAGTTTTTATTTTTAATCTCTATTTTAAATAACATCATGAAAAACCTAAATATTCATTCTGTTGTTCTATTTGTTTTTATAATTTCCCTTTATGGCTGTTCTTCTACAAGCAGCAAGCCAGTTGAGCAGCCTGCATCTAACCATACAAAAAGGCCCTCGTGGCAAAACTCGGTGTCCTACAGATAATGGCGATGGGACACGCACAGACCCTAATACTGGCTTAATTTGGCAAGCCTGTGCCCTCGGACAGACTTGGAGCGATTCGGGATATGGCTATTTTGAATGCAAAGGTGATCCCAGCCTATATTTTTGGGAAGAAGCACTTATGGTTGCGAAAAACAATCAATTTCAGGGTAAGGGTGATTGGATACTACCTACGTTAGACCAACTCAAGGAACTGTCTGAGTGGAATTGTGGACATGGTTCACCGATTAAGCAATGGACGTCTACTAGGGATAATGAGCCTAAAAAAGCTTCGAGCATCATTGTCACATATCACCATACAAGAATACCTAGAGCCAGCAGTTTTAACGAGAAATTAGCGGTTCGGTTGGTTCGTGGCAGCCAATCGAAGGACATTAATGAGTTCAAAAAATCTTTGGCGGAAGTAGTAAAACCGGCGTCCGTCAAACCCAGCAATGGGAAAGGCGAATATTCCTGGCCTGATGGTACGCGCTACGAAGGTGATTGGAAGAATGGCAAAATGCATGGCAGCGGAGCCTACTTCTCTCCTAGCGGCAACCGCTACGAAGGCCAGTTTAATGATGGCATGTTTAATGGTTTTGGTACCTATACCTGGAATAAAGGCTCGCGTTATTCGGGTAAATGGAAGAATGACGAAAGGGATGGCGAAGGTACCTATTGTGATGAGTATGGCGATTGCGAAAGACGAGTGTACGAGAATGGTAAATTTGTCAGGAAAATCTATGATAAACCCATCACATCATCTTCGCGTAGCGGTGCATTCAACATGGATCCAAGACAGCCTGAAAGGCGTCACGGTCATACCAGTGTCTGGCATGCTAGTGTTTAATTGCATTAATTGCATTAATTGCATTAATAGCATTAGATATAGGTTATAGTTGGCGTTATGCCAAGAAAA
>NZ_DAIUEH010000037.1:0-59982 GCF_036845245.1 Methylobacter sp. | reverse complement strand
ACGCGGGGGTCGTCGTACGCCGCTCCACTAACGTTACGCTTCCTGTACTCCTTCCCTGATTAATAATTGCGACTGCTCAGAACAGGTGCATTAGGAAAAAGCTTCTATTCCTAAGCACACCGCTACGCTGTTTTTGATTATGAGCGCTCTGACTCCCTATATTGGAAGCACACTTCACGCATCCATGCGGATATCACCATTCCTATACTTTATGGTAAATGTCGGCACCTTCTTTAAGGAACTGTTCGGATTTTTCATCCATACCGAGTTTTAAAGCGTCTTCCTCCGCAACGCCTTTTGCTTTGGCGTAGTCGCGCACATCTTGGCTGATTTTCATCGAGCAAAAATGCGGGCCGCACATCGAGCAAAAATGCGCGATCTTGGCGGATTCTTTAGGCAGGGTTTCATCATGAAACTCACGGGCTTTTTCAGGATCAAGACCGATATTGAACTGATCTTCCCAGCGGAATTCAAAACGCGCTTTGGACATTGCGTTATCGCGCGCCTGTGCGCCGGGATGGCCTTTAGCCAAATCGGCCGCATGGGCGGCAATTTTGTAAGTCACGATACCTTCGCGGACATCCTGCTTGTTCGGCAGACCCAAATGCTCTTTTTGGGTGACGTAACAAAGCATCGCGCAACCGTACCAGCCGATATTGGCCGCGCCTATCGCCGAGGTGATATGATCGTAACCGGGTGCAATGTCGGTCGTCAGCGGACCTAAGGTATAGAAAGGCGCTTCGCCGCACTCTTCCAACTGCTTCTCCATATTGACCTTGATCATGTGCAGCGGCACATGCCCGGGGCCTTCTATCATGGTTTGCACGTCGTGTTTCCAGGCAATTTTGGTCAGTTCGCCCAGCGTTTCCAACTCGCCGAATTGCGCCGCATCGTTGGCGTCATAAATTGAGCCCGGACGCAGACCGTCGCCTAATGAAAAAGACACATCATAAGCTTTCATGATTTCGCAGATTTCTTCAAAATGCGTGTATAAAAAGCTTTCGGTATGATGGGCCAGACACCATTTCGCCATGATCGAACCACCGCGCGATACGATACCGGTCATGCGTTTCGCGGTTAACGGGACATGGTGCAAACGCACCCCGGCATGAATGGTAAAGTAATCCACGCCCTGCTCGGCTTGCTCGATCAAGGTATCACGGAAGATTTCCCAAGTCAGGTCTTCGGCTTTGCCGTTGACTTTTTCAAGAGCCTGATAGATAGGCACGGTGCCGATAGGTACGGGTGAGTTGCGCAAAATCCATTCGCGGGTTTCATGAATATTTTTACCGGTAGATAAATCCATAATGGTGTCGCCACCCCAACGAATGCCCCAGAGCATTTTTTCGACTTCTTCCTCGATAGACGAGGTAACCGCCGAGTTGCCCAAGTTGCCGTTGATCTTGACCAGGAAATTACGGCCGATAATCATCGGCTCCAATTCCGGATGGTTGATGTTGCATGGAATAATCGCCCGGCCTCTTGCGACTTCGTCACGAACGAACTCAGGGGTAATCACATCGGGAATGGAGGCACCGAAAGAATCGCCGGGATGCTGGTCTTTCCACAAATGACGCATTTCTTCCATCTTTTGGTTCTCGCGAATGGCGATGAACTCCATCTCCGGCGTGATGATGCCTTGTCTTGCATAATGCATTTGCGAAACATTGTTTCCCGCTTTTGCCCTGCGTGGTTTGCGGATATGCTCAAACCGTAATTCAGCGGTAGCAGGATCTTCAAGACGCTGACGGCCGAATTCCGAGCTGGGGCCGGGCAATTCTTCGGTGTCGTTTCTCTCCGCTATCCAGGCTGAACGAATAGCGCCCAAACCTTTTTTCAAGTCGACTTCGACATTGGGATCGGTATACACACCTGAGGTATCGTAGACATAAAGCGGCGGATTTTTTTCAGCACCATTTTCCGAACCAAAATGCACCGGGGTATCGGATAACGTAATTTTACGCATCGGAACTTGTATGTCGGGGCGACTGCCTTGAACATATATTTTTTCCGATGCGGGGTAAGAATCAATTTTTACGCTACTGGATTCAGCAGACGTAACTTCTTTAAGGACAGCGCTCATGTTTATCTCCAACAATAAAACAATAAGGCGCAGGGAAGTCATGGCTTTCCTACGCCGGCATTAACCGGGGTCAGGTTCAAAGGGTTTTTCTCAGCCTTCTTGTCCTTGGTAACACATGGAAACAAAAAAGCACCCCTAGCCTTTACGGATGTATTCCTAAGTTAAAGGATAATGTCGAAGATTGCAAGCTCAGCCCGCATCACAGTAACGACAAACACCTTGTAAAACAAATGGTTTTGATAGCCAAGACCCTTTATAAGACCTCCTTCACAGTCAACATCAGATCATCGATTGCCATTAAGACAAAATATCGGCTAATTAAAATAATCCGAGGGAAAGAATTGCAGGGAAAGCTTTTAGTCGAGCGCTTATCTTGGAAGTGCTTCAGCCCATTGAGGAAATTATTTATCACACTGTAAAAATGATTTTTTTTACCAGCAATGTTAGAATCGATACAATTCCTGAATAACCAGATTTAACGGATGTCAACAGACTCTCAACAGCACACTCACCACCTACCGGTATTGGAATTTAAAAGCAGCACTTTTTCTGTGCCTGTTTTGGTTTTAGCCGGTAATGACATCATTACTATCGAACAACAGTTACAAGAAAAAATCCATCAAGCCCCTGAGTTTTTCAAAAATTCGCCGTTGGTGTTTGACTTGCAGGAACTGAATAGTCTTGATCTCGACATCAATGTTACCGAACTCATCAACATCATTCGTAAGCTGGGTTTATTACCGATAGGAATACGCGGCGGCGTTGCACAACAGAACCAGCAGGCGTTGGAACTTGGAATCCCGATACATTCCGGACATAGCATTGCCGCCTCGTCCGGCACACCAAAACAACAAACGCCTGATCCTGAGCCTGAAGCAGCTCCCGAACCACAATTCATTGCCGCAACCACCACACTGATTACACATCCTGTCCGTTCCGGCCAACGTATTTATGCAGAAGGCGATTTGGTCATTTTAGCCCAAGTCAGTGCCGGGGCTGAGATCCTGGCCGAAGGCAATATTCATGTTTACGGCTCGCTAAGAGGCCGGGCCTTGGCAGGCGTGCAAGGCAACACGGAAGCACGTATTTTCTGTTCCGATTTACAGGCTGAACTTATTTCGATTGCCGGAAATTACAAGATCAGCGAAGATTTGAATAGTGCCGTTCACAATCAGCCCGTTCAAATCTATTTACAAAACCATACTTTAATCATTAAAGATATTTAATTTATATTGCTCTTTGGAGGAAACATTTGTGGCACGAATCATAGTCGTAACATCGGGTAAAGGCGGCGTTGGTAAAACAACCACAAGCGCCGCTATAGCCATGGGGCTTGCAAAAAAAGGTCACAAAACAGCGGTCATCGATTTTGATGTAGGTTTGCGCAACCTGGATTTAATCATGGGTTGCGAACGCCGTGTTGTGTATGATTTTGTCAATGTCATTAACGGTGAGGCGACTCTTAACCAGGCATTGATACGCGATAAAAATTGCAACCTGCTATACATTCTGCCTGCCTCGCAAACCCGGGATAAAGACGCCCTGAGTCAGGAAGGTGTAGGCAAGATTTTAGATGAGCTCAAAAAAGAATTTAAATACATAGTCTGCGACTCCCCAGCCGGCATTGAAAAAGGCGCTCATTTGGCAATGTACTTTGCTGATGATGCGTTTATTGTAACCAACCCTGAAGTCTCTTCAGTGAGGGACTCTGATCGTATGCTGGGCATTTTATCCAGCAAGTCGCGCCGGGCCGAACAAAACGAGGAACCTATCAGGGAATATCTGCTGCTATCACGCTATTCGCCAAACAGGGTAAAATTAGGTGAAATGTTAAGTGTCGATGATGTACAAGAAATTTTATCGCTACATTTATTAGGCGTTATCCCGGAATCAAAATCCGTACTTAATGCGTCAAATTCCGGAACACCTGTTATTCTTGACGAAAAAAGTGATGCGGGTCAAGCTTATGCGGATATTGTTGCCCGGTATTTGGGTGAAGATAAACCACATCGATTCATTGATGAGAAGAAAGGCCTCTTTGGGAAGTTTTTCGGGAGCAAATAATGAGTTTACTGGATTATTTTAAGAAATCTAAAGCCAGCTCGGCGTCACTCGCCAAGGAAAGACTGCAAATTCTGGTTGCTCACGAGCGTAGCTCCAGAAACCAACCCTCTTATCTTCCTCAATTGCAAAAAGAACTGCTGGAAGTTATTCGAAAATACGTTAACGTAGAGCAAGATGCCATATCCGTTAATTTTGAACAAAACGATACTCAGGAGACACTCGAATTAAATATCGTACTGCCTGAACATCAAACCAAGATTTCTTAACACAACAATCCAAGCTAAAGGTGACCACTATGTCTAATACAATCGGCGATGCAGCAGGAATAATCTGGCAATACCTGGATAAAAACGGACCCTCCAGTGTCAATAAAGTTACCACTGAAACAGGTATCAATAGGAATGACGTTCAACGCGCCATAGGCTGGCTATCTAAGGAAGACAAGCTGTCCATTGAGATGGTAGGTCGAGCTGAAACGCTATCGTTGAAATAAATCAGGACTGTAAAGACGTTAACCTACATGGATGTAGGTTATGTCATTTACATTATTATAATGACGGGCAGTTCCCAAAAAGAAACTTTATTGTAGTTCCCGGTGACGGACAATGACATTTAAGAAAGGACCTTTAAACTGCTTGGCGAATGCATCCACCAGATAAACCGAACGATGCTGACCACCTGTGCATCCTATTGCCACGGTCAAATAACTGCGCCCTTCCGCCTCAAACCGGGGAATCCAGCGCTCAAGAAAACCCGTAATGTCCTTAAAAAGCTCGGCAACCAGTTCTTGTTCATTAAGAAAGTCGATTACCGGCTGGTCTTTTCCTGTTAGCCCACGCAATTCCGGAATCCAATAAGGATTCGGCAGACTGCGAGCGTCAAATACAAAATCGGCATCCAATGGAACGCCATGCTTAAAACCAAATGATTGGAACTGCAAAGAAATATGCCTGACATCCCTTTCACCTACCTGGTCTCTGATCAGCTCACGCAACTCGTGGTAATGCGTTCGACTGGTATCAATAACTACGCTGGCGTGTCTTGCAACCGGCGTCAACATTTCCTTTTCAATTTTTAAAGCTTCTTTTAACGGCACATTCGAATCCGTCAACGGATGCCGTCTCCGGGTTTCACTGTAGCGCTTCAATAAAGTAGACTCTTCAGCCTGCATAAAGATAATTTCGCAATCGATCTGTTTATTGCGTATTAGCTCCAAGCTTTCAGAAAAATTGACTAAGCTTTCACTCTGATTCCTGGCATCAATTCCAATTGCCGTCTTTGCATAAGTCTTCTTATCCACCAGCATGACGTGGTTAATAAAGTCTTCCAGCAATGTTACAGGTAGATTATCGATACAATAATAACCACAATCTTCCAGCGTATCCAAGGCGATACTTTTACCCGAACCGGAAAGACCACTGACGATTAATAGTTTCATAATGGGGAACTCAAGGATCAATCGCTTCAGGCAACCGCTCCATGCATTGCTCTTGATAGCTGTTCCAGACGAAATCCTACCTCCTCCATCCTTGGAGCAGTACTTCCTGCATAACCTACAGAGATGTGGATTATGCAGGTTTTATATCGAGAAAAACATCTGCCCGTGCAGCCGATCTTCGTCTCTTTCACCCAGAGCCGTTTACCTTATCTATGGTGTCCGGTTTTTTCTTTATGTTTGATAATTTGACGATCTAACTTATCCACCATAGCATCAATGGCTGCATACATATCTTCCTGATGATCTTCGGCAAACAATTTAGCTCCACTCAATTGCAGCGTTGCTTCAGCTTTTTGAATTAACTTTTCCACGCTTAAAATGACGTGTACATCGGTAACATTATCAAAGTGACGTGCTAATTTTTCAAATTTTGAATCGGTGTGTGCTTTTAAAGCGTCGGTTACTTCAAGATGATGGCCTGTTACGATGACTTGCATGAGATAAACTCCTTAATGGTAAATAATTATTTTGTCAGGCTGCGTTATAAAATACGCTTACGCTGACTTGATGATGAAATAAGCATCGCTTCACGATACTTGGCAATTGTCCTTCTAGCAACATTAATGCCCTTTTCTTTTAATAGCTCGGCTATTTTACTATCACTTAACGGTTTTGCCAGATTTTCATTGCTAATTAACTCTTTAATGAACGCCCTTATGGCCGTAGATGAACACTCTCCCCCTCCTTCTGTTGAAACATGACTGGAAAAAAAATACTTAAATTCGACAATACCATTGGGGGTATGCATAAATTTTTGTGTTGTTACTCTGGATATGGTCGACTCGTGTAATTCCAGCTCTTCAGCAATATCTCTCAATACCATTGACTTCATTGCAATAGAACCGTGTTCGAGAAACCCGGTCTGTTTTTCCACGATACACCGGGCGACACGCAATAAGGTATCGTTACGACTCTGGAGACTTTTAATAAACCATCTTGCTTCCTGCAGATGGTCTTTCATACAGGTATTATCCTTGCTGTTATCCGCTCTTTTTATCATGCTTGAATAAAAAGGATTGATGCGCAATTTGGGTGCTATATCAGGATTCAGGTTGACTTGCCATTTATCGTTTTGCTTAACCACATAGACATCGGGGATAACATATTCGGAATCTGAATCTTGTATCTGCGCTCCCGGCTTGGGATCGAGAGTTCTGATTAATGCTACCACCTCATCCAGTTGCCGTTCTGTCACACCCAATTTACGCATCAATTTTGACTGCTCATGCGTAGCCAACAAATCCAAATACCGGGTAACAAGAGTCAGCGCCTCCTCTTTATAAGGTGTAGTCTCCGGTAACTGCTGTATCTGTATTCTCAAACAATCTTTTAAATCGATCGCCGCGACACCGGCCGGATCAAAATTTTGCACCCGGTGTAGTACCGCATTCACTTCATCGAAATCCAGGTCGTCCAATTGATTCTGCAATCCTTGAAAAATTTCTTCGGGACTACTGATCAGATAGCCATCTTCATTGATCGAATCAATAATAGCCAAAGCAATGGCATGGTCCCGCTCCGAAAACGAGGTCAATTCCATTTGCCATAACAAATGATCCAACAAGGTTGAGGATTTACTACGCTGCGTTTCAAATTCAATAGTTTCAGCGGAACTGGATCCCGACTCCATCGCATATTCATAAACATCATCCCAGGAAGAATCAATGGGTAACTCATCCGGTATATCGGTTTGCGAACCTTGGCTGGTCAATAAATCCGCATTCTCAATTTTTTTTTCCGGCGTTATTTCAGCTTCCTGAACGGTGCTTTCTTCTTCATTAACTTCCAGCATCATATTAGACTCAAGAGCCTGTTGAATTTCCTGCTGCAACTCTAATGTCGACATCTGCAGCAACTTAATCGCCTGCTGCAATTGCGGCGTCATAGCCAGTTGTTGACCCAGTCGAAGATGTAAGGATTGTTTCATTCGGTCACACAATTTAGTAGGGGTGTAACCCCTGTTATTACTCTGTTCTTGGGTAGGACAACCACAAGAGATTGCCCCCTAAATTAAAGACTAAAGTTATTGCCTAAATAAACTTTACGCACTTCTTCATTGGCCACGATAGCTTCCGCGCCACCTTCGGCAATGACTCTGCCATCGTTAAGTATATACGCACGATCACAAATACCTAGCGTTTCCCTGACATTATGTTCGGTAATTAATACGCCAATACCGCGGTATTTCAAATGCTCGATGATTTTTTTTATATCATCTACCGATATCGGATCAACACCGGCAAAAGGCTCATCCAGCAATATAAACTGTGGATTGGTCGCCAATGCCCGGGCAATTTCAACACGCCGCCTTTCACCGCCCGACAAACCCAACGCAATTTGGTCGCGCAGATGAAGGATATGAAACTCCTGCAATAACTCCTCAATCACCAATTCAGCCTGTCCTTGGGTCAAATCGGAACGAATCTGTAAAACTGCACGTAGATTATCCGCCACACTCAGTTTTCGAAAAACCGAGGGTTCTTGCGGCAAATAGCCTATACCTAGTTGAGCTCTCAAATGCATCGGATGATGAGTAATGATTTGCGAATCCAGTGTAATTTCACCTTCGTCCGCTTTAATCAGGCCTACCATCATATAAAAGCTGGTGGTCTTTCCTGCACCGTTAGGCCCCAGTAAACCGACAACTTCACCGGTATCAACATGCAATGAAACGCCATTAACCACATTACGTTTATTGTAGCTCTTAATCAGCTGTTTTGCGGCTAGTCTGGTCATGTTTAAAGGCTAAAGGAAAAAATAAAGAACATTGATTGACCCATCATTTGTTACTGTCTTTCACGACCGGCTGCCCCTGCGACGGCTCTTTACCTTTCGGTTGCAATACAACATGAACGCGCTTGGTATCCGATTCTTTTTCTCCCGCTTTAACGAGTGAAGTTTTAAGATCGTATTCAATAAAGTCACTGGTATAAGCTCCGCTACCTTGCCAGACGGTGGCTTTATCAATCAAAATCAACAAATTCTTTTTAGGATAATACTCACCTGTTAGCGCTTCACCGGTTATATCTTGATCGCCCTCGTGAGGCGTCTGTTTGAATTTTGCCGGCTTGCCGGTAAATACCATTTTATCAGCTTCACCATCGATAAAATAAACCACCAGCTTATCTGAATTCACCCGAATACTGCCCTGAATTGATATCACGTTACCCGTATAAGTACTGGTGGCTTTTACGTCATCATAAGTCGCCGTATTTGAATCGATAATTATCGGCTGGTCGCCGTCGCTTTCCAAGGCGTAAACACCTGCGCTATAAAGCGCTAATAACAGTAAACAGTAGCCACTCCCATGTAACATGCGATAGCGAAGGTTTTTATTTTGTTTCATAGTTACCTTTTACTTTAGAGAGCAATTCCAGATGAATCGGTTCCGCAAAAGTCAGCTTCATACCAACTCCTGTTGTCCAATTCGGCAAACTGATTAGTTCGGCCCATTCATCCGTTTCTGCATAACTGATTTCCGGCTTTACTTTTAAATTGAAGGTATGGATTTTCAACGGCCTGACGCCTTCAGCAGCAGCCCTGTCAACATAAACCTTACCATTTAACAGCAGATCCTTGCCATCAGCAGACAAAACACCGGTTTCTGATTTAATTATCCACGGCGGTGTTTTCTCGTTATAAAAAAACATTAACGGATTTACCATGTACGTGACACTGTCATCACTGTAATGAGTCATTTCATCGGCAATCAATTTACTTTTCGGCCTGCCAAGATCACTCATTTCCCATTTTGTATAACCTTTACTGAAATAATCAGGGCTATGCGCCGGCACCGCTACACGCCCAAACTCATCCGAACCGGTCAATTTAATCAGCCACCAGCTCATTACCGCGATAATGATCAGGTACAAATAACCATAGTTTCCATTTAGCCTGATCATTTCATACCTTAGCTGGCCAGGTAAGCATTCAAAACTTCATCAAAGCGCCCTTGCGCCTGCATAATAAAATCACAAACTTCCCTGACCGCTCCCTGTCCTCCGGGCAATGTCGTACACCAATCGGCGCGTTGTTTAACAGCAAAGTTGGCATCATTAACTGCAATTGCCAGACCTACCCTGATCATTATAGGCAGATCCAACAAGTCATCGCCGACGTGCGCCGCCTGTTCGTGCGTTATGCCCATAAGCTCAATAATCTCATTAAACGCAGCGATTTTATTTTCGTGTCCTTGATACACATGTTCAATACCCAGGTTTTTCATACGCAGCGCAACCGAACTTGATTTGCGCCCGGAAATCACCGCGACCTCAACACCGGTCTGCCTTAGCAATTTGATTCCGTGACCGTCCCTCGCATGAAATGACTTGTATTCGTTGCCCTGACCATCAAAAAACAGCCGGCCATCCGTCAATACGCCATCCACATCCAGAATCAGCAATTTGAGTTTCTTGGCTTTTTCTAAAATAGCCAGTCTGTTTTGTATATCCGTTATCATACGATTCCTGCACGAATCAGGTCATGCATATTCAAAGCCCCTATCGCCCTTTGCTGTTCATCAACAACAATTAACGCATTAATCTTTTTCCGCTCCATAATCTGCATGGCTTCAGCCGCTAAAATATCCGCTGAAATAACCGCACAATTTGGTGTCATGACTTCCGTAATAGAGGTTTTATGTACATCAAGATTCCTGCTCAGCATTCGCCGCAAATCACCATCGGTAAAAATGCCGACAACGTGGTTATCCGCATCAACAATCGCCGTCATGCCCAATTTTTTCTCGGTCATTTCCAGCAACGCATGACTAATCAGCGCAGACTCGGATACTGAAGGCACTTTTTCGTCGGCATGCATAATATCGCCCACCATTAACAATAGGCGTCGGCCTAAACTGCCGCCGGGATGAGATAACGCAAAATCGTCGCGGGTAAAGCCTCGCGCTTCGAGCAGGGAGACTGCCAGCGCATCGCCCATGACCAATGCCGCCGTGGTGCTGGATGTAGGTGCAAGACCCAGCGGGCAAGCTTCTTGCTCAACAGCCACGTTGATATGGGTGGTGGCAAATTTGGCCAGCGTTGAGGCCGGGTTTCCGGTCATCGCTATTAACGGTACGCCCAGCCTTTTAATAATCGGCAATATGGTTAAAACTTCTTCGGTTTCCCCGGAATTTGATAAAGCCAACACAACATCCTGCCGGGTAATCATGCCCAAATCGCCATGACTGGCTTCGCCCGAATGCACAAAAAAAGCCGGCGTTCCGGTACTGGCTAAGGTCGCGGCAATTTTACCGGCAATATGCCCCGACTTACCCATGCCGGTAACCACAACACGACCTTTACAATGGAACATCAACTTACAGGCAACCACAAAATTATCATTAATTTGATCGGCTAATGCGGCAATTGCCTGTGTTTCTACCTGTATAACAGCTAAGCCCAAATTACGGAGCTTTTGATCATGTAATTTCATTTATTTGTATAAATATGTGTCTGCCTCAGTAGCGGCAACCTTACTGCGTCAATGATAAAGCATTTATAGCTTTATGGCGCAGTTGAATATAAATTCACAACGATTTTTGATGATAGTTACTCTGCTTTGCAAACCTGTCGGTTGCAGTAACCAATGCGTCGATCATTTCCTCGCCCTGAGCAATATGCCCGGCATTGGGCAATACGATATATTCTGCATTCGGTAACACTTTATGCAAACTGTAACCGGCTTCCATCGGACAGACCAAATCATAACGTCCATGAATGATAACCGTCGGAATCTGAGCCAAGCTTTCACAGTTGTCTAATATCTGGTTTTCCATAATAAAATAACAATGCTTGGCATAATGCAATTCCATCCGCACCTGCTTAACCATTTTCTCAGTTGAATGCTTGCCTTTCGGACTCGGCTGATAATCGTTGCCTAATGACACCTGTCCGCTCCAGGCCATCCATTCTTTGGCGACCCGTCTTTGGGCCATCTCGTTTTCACCCCATAAGACATCACATAACCCTTGCACCAGATTGCCCGAACTCTGTTCCGGGAGGCTTTCAATCAATCGCTGCCATTGCTCGGGATAAATCTTGCTTGCGCCATCTTTGGCAAACCAGTCCAAATCCTGCTGCCGTGCCAAAAATACCCCGCGAATAATCAAACCGATTACTTTATCTTCATGCTGCTGAGCATACAATAAAGCCAGCGCTCCGCCCCATGAACCACCAAACACTAACCATTGCTCAATAGCCAGTTGATGACGGATACGTTCCATATCATCGATTAAATCCTGGGTGGTATTATTTTCCAGCTCACCAAAAGGCAACGATAAACCGCAGCCGCGCTGATCAAACAGAATAATGCGATAAAACTCGGGATTAAAAAAACGCCGATGATCGGGTTTGGTGCCGGAACATGGCCCACCATGCAGGAAAATAACCGGAATACCCTCAGGATTGCCACTTTGCTCTACATATACGGCATGCTTGCTGCCGGTATTCAAAAAAAAAGTCTGGAAGGGTTCTATCTCAGGATAAAGAATTTTCATGGTTATAACGTCAAATTTGATTTGTTCCCCGGCAAGAACGGGAAAAGACGCTATTTTACCTTGAGCCTTTACCTTCCACCTCTTTTTAATTTTTCAAACATAAAAAAAGGGAGGGGTTTAAAACCCTCCCTTTTATTGGATTTATTTTTAAGCGTTTAGCTTAGAAACCTAAACCGAGGTAACCGCCGGCAGTAACACCGTCTGTGTTAACACCGTCAAGATTCTGCGTAGTTAAGTGATAACGAGCATCAGCACCTACATAAATGTTGTTCCAGATTTTGTAGTCGGCACCAATACCGAACTGCATACCTGGGTTCAATACGGTAATCGCATCAGATGGAGGGCTGACCACATTCAGTTCAAAACCTACAGGAATCAACCAAGGTCTAAATGCACTACCTTTCAAGAATTTTACTTTTGGAGAAGCAGCTAAAGTCAATTGGTTAACTGTCGCTCTTTGAGTATTGGCAGCAGGTAATGCAATACCTGTAGCCGCTGCTATTGTTGCTGTTTCTGCAGGAGATAGACCATTGTTCTTTCTTTCGCCAAGCTGCTTGTAATCGAACATCAATTCAGCCAGGACTTCTGTTTTATCCATAAGACCAAACAGATTGTCATTCACGCTGAAATCAAAACCGGCACCGAAATACCATGAGTCTTTATCGTTTATAGGACCAACTAAGGTACCGTTGTCGTTAGCTAAGCCAAGAGCTGAGACTCTTGTAGGATCCAACGTACCGCCACGTTGACTATTAGCATGACCATAACCGCCACGGAAGAAGACCATGTTGTCTTTGCTTTTTTTGCTTTCTTTCGGTTCTGATTTAACTGAGTTCATCCACTGATCCAACTCCTGAACTTTACTTGCTTCTGCGCTAGAGCGAGGACGGTTTGCTTCTGCTCTTAAACGACTTATTTCAGCCTGCATGGCTTGCAATTGCGCTTCCAATGCATCAACTTTACTGCTCACGCCCGATACATCAGCATGATGCTGCACCTTTGAGCCAGCAACTGCTTGTGGAGAAACCAATGCTCCGGCCATTGTTAATGTTGCTGTCGCAATGCCCAGCGCTAGTTTAGTTTTATTAATCATTTATCCCCCTCATGAGGTTGTTATTTTACAAAAATTTGCTTTAATACAACAAAGCTCATCTTCCGGGGATAATAGTAGCAGCTAAACCAAATCCCTACAAGTTTTAACGACATTTTTTTAATATTAATTAATCCTTATTTTTCAATAAGTATAGAGATATTTTTAATCTAAAATATCATGTCGTATGCGAAAAACAACACTTTATTCAACTGACACTCTCAAACCACAGCCAAAGATCCTTCGCACTTCTGTAGGGTAAATAAAATAAATTTGTTGCAGAGTAATATAGCAAAACCCACTCCGATCTAAATAATCTCGACCCGACCCCATTGGTCAAACGCTTTTTCAATCGCCGCTCACGCGCGCCGTCAAAACCGTATATATTGGTTCCAATAATTTAAGCAGACAAACAGCTTACTAATACAAACTTGATCATAGCTGTGGTTTGTTATAATTAACATTGTTAGATTTACCTACTAACAAGAATATTTATTTTTCGCACTAGTCTTCATCAACACATGACCAAAATCCCGGATATCACCATCATTGGCGGCGGCATTATCGGCTTGCTAACTGCCCGCGAGTTTATTAAGACTGGCGCTACCGTCACGATTATTGAAAAAAACGAACTGGGGCAGGAGTCATCCTGGGCGGGCGGCGGCATCTTGCTGCCGCTTTATCCGTGGCGACAATCAGACGCAATTACCCGCTTGGTGTTGCAAAGCCTGAAGCTGTATCCCTCCTTAGCAGCACAACTGACTGCCGAAACACAGATAGACCCAGAATGGAATCCCTGCGGATTGCTGATCGTTAAAAATCCTGACATTACTGCGGTGGTTAACTGGTGTAACGCCAATGAAATTTTATATCGGCCTGCTGGCGTCGATTTTTTTAACATGCTTAATACAGTGCCCGACCAACCGCTTTGGCTGCCCGAGATTGCCCAGGCACGCAATCCACGATTGGTTAAATCATTAAAACAAAACCTTCTTAACAAGGGCGTTACGCTAATGGAACATTGCGAGTTAACCTCTATTAACCTGACTAAAAGTCGCATTACATCAATCCATACCTCATCCGGCCAGTTCGCCGTCAATCAATTGGTCATTACTGCGGGCGCCTGGACCGGTCAATTGTTTCGGCAGCTCTTTCCGGCTGAAATTGACGATGCCCCCAAAATAGCTCCTGTTAAAGGGCAAATGCTGTTATTTGACGCTCAACCGGAAACGCTAAGCTATATGGTATTGGATGGCGATCAATACCTGATCCCTCGACGCGACGGCAAAATACTCGCAGGCAGCACGGTAGAGCAGGATGAGTTCAATAAGACAACTACAACACAAGCCCGAGATCGACTCAAAGCATTCGCAGTAAATTTATTACCGTCACTTAACGACTTCCCGCTAATTAAACACTGGGCTGGATTAAGGCCGGGCACTGAACACGGCATACCGTATATCGACAAACATCCAAACATCAGTAATTTATATATTAATGCCGGTCACTTTAGAAATGGTTTGGCGATGGGACCAGCATCGGCACAACTCATGGTCGATCTTATTTTGGAGCGCCCTACTGCGGTAGCGCCGGAACCTTATAAACTAACCAGCAAACACTAATACAAATGAACCTTTATCCATTACTGCGCCCTTTGCTATTTTCTCTGGCCCCCGAAACCGCTCACGAAGTGACGCTTAAGCTGCTGAATACGGTCTATATCTCGGGCTTATCCAAACTCATCTACCCGGAAATTGACAACAAGCCCATTAACCTCATGGGACTGGACTTTAAGAACCCGATCGGTCTTGCTGCCGGCCTGGATAAAAACGGCGACTATATTAATGCACTGGCCGCATTGGGTTTCGGCTTTGTCGAGATAGGCACGGTGACACCACGTCCGCAACCGGGCAACCCGAAACCGCGCTTGTTCAGACTGCCTGAGCATCAGGCAATCATCAATCGCATGGGCTTTAATAACCTAGGCATAGACCACCTGCTGGCCCAGGTAAAACAAAGCGATTACTCCGGCATTTTGGGTATTAATATCGGCAAGAATTTTGACACGCCGATCGAAAATGCGGCAGATGATTATTTAATCGGTTTACGTAAGGCATACACATCTGCCAGCTACATTACCATTAATATTTCTTCTCCGAATACGAAGAATCTTCGTCAGCTGCAACAAGGCGATGAAATCAAAAGCCTGATTTCATCTCTAAAAGAAGAGCAGCTCAAACTGCAACAAGGACACAGCAAATACACGCCCTTAGCACTAAAAATAGCACCCGACCTGACTGCCGAGGAAATAGCCCATATTGCCGGACTGTTGCTGGAATTTGAAATCGATGGCGTGATTGCGACCAACACCACCATTGCCCGCGACCTAATTGCAGGGCATCCGCTTGCCAATGAAGCCGGAGGTTTAAGCGGCGCACCGGTTAAGCAACAGTCTACGTTTGTCGTACGGGAACTGGCCGCTAAATTAAACGGCAAGATTCCGATTATTGCGGCAGGGGGGATTTTAAGCGCTGCTGATGCGCGGGAAAAATTAGAAGCAGGAGCGAGTCTGGTTCAGATTTACAGCGGCCTTATTTATCGCGGACCGCAGTTGATATCCGATATCGTGCAGAGTCTTTAGAGTAGCGTCTGTTGCTCTTGAATATAGGATCGAACCTCATCATTGTCGACGCGGGTGTAGATTTCTTCTACTGTTAGCGTCAAACCGATCGAGTCAAACAGTACGCTGTCGCCCATAAAATAATGATTGGAAACCCAGCCTTCACTTTTTCGGCAAACTTCCACATCGACAAAATCCTGTTCGATCAAAACGTATTCTTTCAGGCTGGGGATACTTTGATAGGCGATGCGCTTGGTCGTTTCATCAACACGCCGTGAAGCTTTCGACAAAACTTCGACAACAATCACCGGTGAATCGGTGTAATAAT
This sequence comes from Methylobacter sp., assembly GCF_036845245.1. NCBI lineage: Bacteria > Pseudomonadati > Pseudomonadota > Gammaproteobacteria > Methylococcales > Methylococcaceae > Methylobacter > Methylobacter sp. Next base: position 43,803 of record NZ_DAIUEH010000037.1, on the reverse strand, counting down.
CGTGCTGATTCTGTTCATCGCAGACGACCATCACATCGGGGTAGAAAAACCGGCTGCCGGCCTTGATTTTCAGGTCAGAGCTGAACGGCTCGCAAGGTTTGTTTTTCAAAAAGCTTCTTAACTCACCAAAAACATTACCCGCAATTCGTTCGTGGTTCCTGCTGGCACCCGCCATTGCATAAACGTAGCCGTCAATATATTCATGCTTGATTTCCCTGGTTAATTCACCTGCCAGGTAATCTTCCTCGCTGATCCATCCGCCGGTCGATTGTAAATTTTCTGACATAATGTTACCCCTGCTATCAAACTGCCCAAGATGAGCATTCAATACGAGACATCATAACAACGGCCTTATTCCCCGGCAATCGACATCCACTCAACCAATATAGAACCGGTACGGATATTACCGCGATAATCGACATCATTACCCACGGCAACGATATTTTTAAGCATGTCTTTCAGGTTACCCGCAATGGTGATTTCCTCAACAGGATATTGGATCTTGCCGTTTTCCACCCAGAATCCGGCGGCACCGCGCGAATAATCGCCGGTTACCATATTAACCCCTTGCCCCATCAACTCGGTGACCAGCAATCCGGTATCCAACTCTTTTAACATTCCCTGATGATCAAGTTTGCCCGGATCAATCGTTAAATTATGCACGCCACCGGCATTACCTGTACTGCGCATGCCCAGCTTGCGGGCGGAATAAGTACTCAATACATATCCTCGCAAAATTCCGCCGCTGACGATATCGCGTGTCTGGGTGGCAATACCTTCACCGTCATACGCGCCGCTGCCCAAAGCACCTTTTAACAAGGGCTGCTCGTGGATGCGGACAAATTCAGGGAAAACTTGTGTATCCAGCGCATCCAGCAAAAATGACGATTTACGGTATAAATTGCCGCCGCTGATGGCGCCGATAAACGAGCTTAGCAAACCGGAAGCGGTTTCCGCACAATACAGCACCGGACACTGACGAGTGCTTAAACTACGCGCCTGCAAGCGTCGAAGCGTCCGCTCGGCGGCTTTTTTTCCCACTTCAACAGCAGGTTCCAAATCACGCGCATTTCTTGATACCGTGTACCAGTAATCGCGCTGCATACTGTCGCCGCGTTGCGCCAATACCGAACAGCTCAACGAATGGCGAGTTGAAGCATAGCCTTGAAGAAAGCCCAGAGTATTGCCCATAACACGGACACCTTGGTGCGTATCGACCGAAGCGCCTTCGGAATTACTGATTTCCTCATGATAGGAGCGCGCCGCATCTTCGCATTCGATAGCCAACGCAATCGCCCCGTCAACACCGATATTCCACGGATGGTTAAGATCAAGATCGGGAAACTCGGTAGCCAGCAGCTCCTTTTCCGGCAACCCGGCGTATTCATCTTCGCTGGTATAGCGGGCAATACTGCATGCCGCGCTGACCGTTTCCTTGATTGAAGCGGGCGACAAATCCGTGGTACTGGCAGAACCTTTGCGCTTGCCGAAATAAACGGTCACGCCCAGCCCTTGGTCGCAATGATGCTCTATGGTTTCGACATCGCCCAAGCGCACTGATACCGATAAACCGTTTTCCTGGCTCAAGCCGGCTTCCGCTGCACTCGCACCCTGTTTTACGGCTTCGTCCAGGATGTTCTGAACGGTGTTTTTTAAATGGCTGATTTGTTCGTGATTTTGCACTGTGTTCTCTTAATCTGTTTTTTTAGGCTACTTGCCGACTTATCTGCTGAAACGAAACTTCACTAATATTAGCTTGCGACATTGCATGTTCGATGGTCATTCCAATCAAATTCCCATTTTCATCCAGGTCCAGATAAATATTTTCATTGATTTCTTTGGTCTCGAAAACCGGATGTTCTGAAAACTCCAGCAATGCCGTATCGGTATCTTCAAAATATTTAATTTTCATTGTCTACCTCTTTAAATCCTCTATCAAAGAAAGCATTATGTACCGTCTCTTCATCTTCCAACAAAATAACCCTTAGATATTTTTCCTCTTCCCGAATAAATCCCCATTTTTTAAACCGCCCATCTGACTGCCTTTGGGTCTTAATCGGGTTAGCAACAACATTTTCAATCCATTCAAACTTTATAGATGACCTGTCCGCCCTATTCCGCGTATTAAAGAAAATACTGGGTAAATCTCACCTAAACACTCGTCCCGCCAACTGTCAGCCCGTCAATCTTCATCGTAGGCTGCCCGACACCGACCGGCACACTTTGTCCGTCCTTACCGCAGGAACCGACGCCGCTATCCAGCTCCAGATCGGTACCGACCATAGACACTTTGGTCAAAACATCCGGTCCGTTACCGATTAGCGTCGCGCCTTTAACGGCACGGGTGATTTTGCCGTCTTCGATCAGATAGGCTTCGCTGGCGGAAAACACGAATTTGCCCGAAGTAATATCGACCTGCCCGCCGCCGAAATTTTTCGCATACAAGCCTTTCTTGACCGACTTGATAATTTCTTCGGGATCATGCTGCCCCGGCAGCATATAGGTATTGGTCATACGCGGCATCGGTAAATGTGCGTAAGATTCACGCCGACCGTTACCGGTAGGCTTAACGCCCATTAACCGGGCATTGAGTTGATCCTGCATGTAGCCTTTGAGTATGCCGTTTTCTATCAATACGGTTTTCTCTGTCGGCGTGCCTTCATCATCGATAGTTAACGAACCGCGCCGTCCCGGCAAGGCGCCGTCATCGACTACCGTACATAAATCGGATGCCACTCTCTCGCCGACACGACCGCTGAATGCCGATGTGCCTTTACGGTTAAAGTCGCCTTCTAGGCCGTGACCGATGGCTTCATGCAGCAAAATGCCCGGCCAACCCGGCCCCAGTACTACCGTCATATTGCCGGCCGGGGCTTCGACCGCTTCCAGATTAACCAGCGCTTGTCTTACGGCTTCGCGGCCGTATTTCAGTGCGGTGTCCTGATCGATAAAATAATTATAATCGCTACGGCCGCCACCGCCCATGCTGCCCTGTTCGCGCTGACCGTCCTGTTCGACGATGACCGTGACATTCATCCGCACTAAAGGCCGCACGTCGGCAACCAAAGAACCGTCTTGTCTGGCTACCAGAATATGCTCATGCACGCCGACCAAACTGACGATAACTTCTTCAATCCGGCTGTCCAGTTTGCGTGTTTCACTGTCAACCCTGCGCAACAAGTCGATTTTCTGTTGGTCCGCCAATGATTTTAACGGGTTTTGCACCGCATAATGTTTCGGCCAATCGGCCGCTTTTATAGCGACCTTGCAATGCAAAGGGTCTGCTTCCTGCCCTTGCCGAACAATGGCCTTAACATTATTGGCCGCCTCCAGCAACACAGGCAGTTCAATCCTGTCACTATAGGCAAAACCGGTTTTTTCGCCGAATACCGCACGCACCCCGGCACCCTGTTCGATATTATGACTGCCTTCTTTAATGATGCCGCCTTCCATGACCCAAGATTCAAAATGGCTGGATTGAAAATAAATATCCGCCGCATCAACCGGCGAGCTGAGCAACCGGTTCATAATCTTTTCTATATCACCATCCTGAATACCGGCCGGTATCAAGATGGCTTGTCTTGCAAGGTTTAGTATTTCCATCAAAAGTTACAATAAAAGTTCAAGTAAAAGGATAGGGACATGGCAACACATCCCTACTTCGTCATTCTTCTTCCAGCTTATCACGTAGCGTGGTAAATAATAACTGCAACAAGTCTTCCGCACCTTCTACAGAAGGTGGCGGCGTAGTTTCGTTAGGTCCACTGCTTTGTTCGGTCGCATTGGCTAAAGTTGCGGTTACCACTGTTTCTTCAGCCTCTTGCTTTACAGTTAACAAATAGATGGCTGGATCATCACTTAAAAAGGCGGTGGCTTTTGCAAAAAAGCCGGTTTTATCCGTTGTATCCCGAGTCACATAATAAAGCCCTTTATCACGTTCATGATCGGTTATTTTGAGCCCGCTTTGCTTCAATGCCCGGCCTAAAGTGCTCCAGGCATCATCAAAAGGCTGTTTGATCGTCAGTTGCGTTGGCGCACTCTGATATACATCAGAGCCTAACCCGGCCCTGTCTTTTTTCTTCGGAATTGAGCTGTTGTCGACAATGCGCTGCTCTTTGGTAGGACTGCTGTTAGTCACTCTAGGCGGCCGTTCAAGATGTTGGGTATCGCGATAACGGCTGTCCGGGGTGGTGGTTCCGCAGGAAACCAGAAAACCGGTCAGCAATAAACTTTTAATTATTACATGCATATTATTCACAAAAAAAACGACGGTGGTTCAGCGCCGGAAATGCACCTCGTACTTTTTCCAGGCGTTCGATATCTATTTCGGCAGAGACAAAGCCGCCTCCCGTTTTGTAGCAATCCAGCACCACACCCCACGGATCGACAATCATGCTATGCCCGAAAGTTTTACGGCCATTAAGATGAAACCCGCCTTGGTTCGGCGCAATCACATAACACAGGTTTTCCACTGCTCGCGCACGCAATAGCAATTCCCAATGCGCGGCACCTGTTTCTGCGGTAAATGCAGATGGAATAACCAGTATTTCCATGCCCATCTTGCGGAAAAACTCGGGGAAGCGCAGGTCGTAACAGACGGCGACGCCCATCCTGCCAAAAGGCGTGTCAATCACCAGCAAATCAGTACCCGGTTCAATCGAGTCGGATTCCCGGTAAACTTCATTGCTGCCGGGAACGTTGACATCAAACAAATGCACCTTATCGTAACGTGCAACACGTTCGCCCTGATCGTTGTATACCAGACAAGCCGCCCGCACTTTATTACTGTCGTTACCCGCGATAGGAATAGTGCCGCCAACGACCCAGACTCCGTATTTTTTAGCGACCGTCGCCAAAAAACTCTGGATAGGCCCGGAGCCATCGACTTCTTTTGCTTTGATCTTGTCCAATTCGTGATCGCCCATCAGCGCAAAATTTTCCGGTAAAGCCACCAGTTTCGCACCCGCTTTGACTGCTTCCGCTATAAGCTTTTCGGCTTCCAGCAAGTTAGCGCTGATATTGGGACTTGATGCCATTTGAATGGCCGCACATCTACTCATATTGATCTCTCTTTAATTTATGACTACTCAGCAGATGCAAACTTTACAAATAGAGCATCAATAAATTCGACTGATACTGGCATGTCCGCTGTGTTCTCCATGACTGCTGTAGTTTTACCTTTATTTTTCTTCTTTCTGTCTTAACCATGGAAAATCGGTAATGCCGTTCCAGGTTTTTTGTAACAAGCCATCGTTTTTATGCATCGGAATGATTTCCACTTTACCCCACGCCCCTTTTACCAGATATTGGGAACCAAAGAAAAAACCTTCCTGATCTTTGCCGGTCAAAGACCGCCCAACCAAGGCCGCTACTTTACCCATAATTGTACCAGCAATAGGCACGGCATCGGCACTTTTAGGTGTGACATTAATAATATGATCAACAGTTTGACTCACAAGATCGGTATCACCGCTGATGGCGATTTTTGCAGGAACCGCATCGACGATTAAATTATGGGTCGATGCAATCCCGCTGGCCAAATCAAAATGCCCTTTGATGCTGTTAAACGTCAATCCTTCCTCATAAATATCGCTAAAATCCAGCTGCGCCCGCTTTATCCACTGAGCCAGGGCCAACATGCCCAATAACCTGCCGAATCCGGGCTCTATACTTAAAATCCGCCCATTCTTAAGATTAATATCTACCTGGCCTTTCAAATCCGCCAATGAGAATTGATAAGGCGCCGCGTTCCAGCTGACGCTGAAATCTACGTCTCCGCCGGTTTCGGCCAAATCCTTGGTAATATCCAACTGTGCCAGCAGAGGACCGGCGTGAGGCACTTCCAGATGACCGCGGGCATAGGTTACCGATTGTCCTCCTCTTGCCAGCCAATCGCCCGACAAGACCAGCTTTTGATTTTTCCCGATCAGCGCTACATCCTTAAAACTCATGCCGCCCGGTATGCGCTCAGTTTCCAATGATAAACGTCCCAGATCAATCGATTGCCACAGCGTTTTATTGCTGGTGATCGTCAATAAAGGCATAAGCTCTGCCGATAATGTCTGCGCAGCGGAGTCGTCTTTCGATCCTACTTGTTTTAATGCCGACATATCCAGCAATTCCATGTTCAGGCTGATTCTGTCGGTGCTGTTAAAGTCGGCAGGAATCTGGATGGTCCCCTTTGCTAGCGAACTGGCTATAGCTCCGGCCCAAAACTTGCCGTTACGCTTCAAAGCCAGATCGAAAATACCTACATCGATTTTCTTCCACAGCGCATGATCGCTATGAATTTTTAGTTCCGTCACGCCGTCACCTGCGCCTTGGGCAGTCGCCAAGCCTAACCAATCTTGCAAAGCCAAGTGGTCGCGGTTAATTTCCAACTTTAATCCTGCATCCTGCGATTGGACGACCTCACCGGTACCCACCAACACATGACCTGAATATAGGGTTTTTTTCACGGTATCCAACTGCATCGCCGCTTTTAGTTTATTGTCGTAATTTAACTGCACCGGCAATAACGGCTTATCATTTAAGTTGAACGTCAACGAGAAAGGTACGATTTGTTCGCGGGTTTTGGCCAGTGATGCCGGCAAATCCAAGGACACGCCGGAAAGCGTCGACTCCACAACCAGCTTAGGAGCCACATTCCCATAAGGCAAGTCCAGACTTAATCGATAATCTGTTGCCCCGGAAGCTATTTTCCACCAAGGCATATCAAATTGTGCCTGTAAGTCATCAACGCCAACATTCCCGTCCACGTTGACGGTGGTTTGGCTAGCCGAACTTTCAATATGGATTTCTATCGGATGCCCCAAGGCTGCGGCATGAATGGTATCGCTGTACACGCCCTGCTCGTTGAACTTGAGATCGCCGTTAATTTTACTGACCGGCAAAGCCAGCGACTTCACAGTCAATCCGGCATCTTTTAATTGTGCTTTTCCATCAACCTTGGTTGGCGCTCCATCAACCAAAGGAATTTTAAGATCCAACACTATCTGAGTGTTTCCGTGCGGGATAATCGCTTCCAGCAGCGAATCCACCGGCGAGCTCAACGGCGTCTGCTGCATAAAAGCCAAAACTTGGTCAATCCCGCTTTCAGCTTCGCCCTGAATCAGCAACTGTTTGCTTTTATTCAGCTTTGGAATAGTCACTTCAGCCTGTTTAATGATCACATTACCGGATTGCCCTTGCAGGACATTAACCTTGAGGCTGTCCTGTGAAAACATGACCTCGGCGTTCATACCGGTTATATGAGGCCAGTCGGGAGCGTATGACAAATCAAACCGCTCGCCATTAAATACAGCTTCAAAAACACCCGGGGCGGTGTTAAACGGAAAATCGTTCAGATTACCGTAAACCAGCAAGCCGCCGTTGGTCATACTGCCGCTAACAAATGCACGATCCAGCCAGGTGACGACATCTTTATCCATAATGCCTACCGGTAAAAAATGCGGGACTTCGGTTGCATCTTCTCCGGCAAACGAACTTTGCAAATCCATAAAAACCGGCTGATCCGATTTGGGAATATCAACCCGAAACCGGGTTTTGCTCTGAAAACTAAAAGAATCCAGTTCAATCATTGGACTGGATACAGACCAGACATTTTCCGCTTGCTGCCAATCCAATAGGCCTTGAAGGCGATTGATCGGCAAAGTTTCACGAAACAGATCCGGTGCTATTAACCGGGCATCTTTAGTCGCAAGCGTAATAACTCCTTGTTTTTCGTTACCCTTTATTTGGCCGGTCAAATTCTCTATACCGGGCACTGACAGCATCGGCGCAACACCGACCTTGGTAAACCTGCCGCTCAGGGCCACCGATTTTGTATCCAAATCGGCAAACAAGGAGAGATTCTCCAGCATGCCTTGTAACCGTGCCTGCGCCAGCAGGTTAGCCGGCTCATTCGGAATCGGGGCGAAGAACTGCGCAAGCTCGGACGCTTCCTGCAAGTCCAATTGTTCAACATACAGCGCTAATTTATGTAAAGCCGCATCATCCATACGCTGACCGGAAACACTGAATATTGCGGCAGGCCATTTTTTAACAGCGCCTTTGGCATTATCCTGGGTTTCCAGTGAGAAGTCGTTTACATCAAGTTGCCATTGGTTGTTTGCGTCGTTGAGTCCCCAATGAAAACGAGTGTTCAGCTGTTTAACCGAAAATTCCCGCTTATCCTGCCGAACCAGTGCCATCTGCTGAATTTGTGCCGCGACATCCATCGACACCAACTGCGATTGCCGCCAATCGCCCCAGATTTTGAAGTCCCCGGTACCGGTATTGATATGCAGCCGATCCCCGACTGAGGTTTGAACAAGCGCTACCAGCTCAGACAATAAAACGGCTTGGCCATCGATATAAATTCGACCTTGAATAGTTGAAGGCTCAAAAACGCTGCCTTTAAAGTCCATGGACACTCTTAATCTATTGCCGATTTTTTTCGGTAATTTCATCAGCATATTGAGCCGATGATGCTCGCCGTCATTGCTGATTGCCAGATCTACCCCATTAAACAACAGCGACCGAGCATTGCCCGTTGCATCCTGCCAGGTAATTTCGCTTTGCAAGACTTCGTATCTCCTGCCCTGCATGAGCCACTGCGGCTGACCGTCGCTGGCTTTTAAACCGGCAATAACAATACTGCCGTCCTGCTGCCGTTTAATGGTCAGCTTCGCTCCCACCAATGTGACCCAAGACGATGACAATAAATCCCTACTGACCAGCATATCCAATAAATTAACGCCCAGACGAATTTCATTAAACTGGATAGCGGGTTCTTCATTCCCTGAAGGGGGATAGGCGGGAGCAGTCTCGGATGAAATAGCGATGTCTTTTAACACCAGTTCAGGATTAAAGCCGCGCATTTTTGCGCCCAAGCGGCCTATTGTTACCGGTGTGCCGACAACTGAGCTGATATTGGCCGCCAGATCGGACTTATAGTGTTCAATTCCCGACAATAGCAGGCGTACACCGGTCAAGCCGATAGCTGCCGCAATCAAAGACCAGAAAATGAGATGCCGCGTTGCACGCGTAATATGATGGATCACTAAAAAAACCTGTAGGATGGGTAGTGCAAAGCGAAACCCATCAAAAATGCGATGTTCGGTTTGATGAGGTTCGCTCTCGGTAATTGTTCTTGCATTGCTCTACCTCCTCATAACCCACAGAAATGTGGAAAATGCGGATTTTGTAAGGAGCAAAATATCTGCCCATTCAGTCGAACCCATCTTACGATCTGTATATCTATAATGAAAAACAGTATGTATTACCCCTTATAGCAACACCACATCATACTGTTCCTGATTGTATTCGGCTTCGGCCCTGAACTTAATCCGTACACTCAAAAAGACTTCCAATTCCGCCAGCATATCCGCTTCTTCATCAAGCAGCATTTCCACAACTTCATTGGATGCCAGAACCAATATTTTCTGAACTTTGTACTGCCTGACTTCGCGAATAATTTCCCGGAATATTTCCAGGCACATCGATTCCGCTGTCTTCAAAACGCCGCGACCGCCGCAGGCGCTGCAAGGTTCGCAAAGTATATGCTCCAAGCTTTCACGGGTTCTTTTACGGGTCATTTCGACCAATCCCAGCACCGAAACTTCGGTAATGTTGGTTTTCGCGTGATCCTTTTCCAAATGCCGTTCGAACGCCTGCAATACCTGTTTTTTATGATCCTCGCTCTGCATATCGATAAAATCGATAATGATGATGCCGCCGAGATTTCTGAGCCTGAGCTGCCGGGAAATCGTCTGCGCAGCTTCAAGATTGGTTTTAAAAATAGTTTCTTCCAGATTACGGCCGCCGACATAACCGCCGGTATTCACATCGACAGTCGTCATCGATTCGGTTTGGTCGAACACCAGATGCCCGCCCGACTTCAGGTTGACTTTACGCTCCAGCGCTTTTTGGATTTCATCTTCAACACTGTAAATATCGAATACCGGACACTCACCGGTGTAATGTTCTATAACCGGCACAATTTCCGGTACAAAAATTTCCGCGAACTCGACCAGGCGATGATAAGTTTCTCTTGAATCCACCCGAACTCTTTCAATACCTTCCCTGTATAAATCTCTTAAGGTTCTGATACTGAGCGGTAAATCCTTATGGATAAACTGTTTGGGCTTGGCGTTGGCAATTTTGGCCGCTATCGATTCCCACAATTTCAGCAAAAATGTCATATCGGCAACCAATATCGCCTCATCAACGCATTCTGCCGCCGTTCTTGCGATAAAACCGCCGCATTTATGCTCCAGCCTGAACGTGTCGAGACAGACTCTTAACCGGGCTCGCTCGGGCTCGCATTCAATCCGCTGGGACACACCGGAATTGTGCGCATACGGCATATAGACCTGAAACCGCGACGGTATCGATATTTCCGTGGTTAAGCGCGCGCCTTTGCTGCCCAAAGGGTCTTTGACCACCTGCACGATAATATGTTGGCCTTCATGCAGATAATGCTCGATATTTTCCGAACCTTTTTTTTCCAGATCCTTCGCGCACAAATCGGAAAGATGCAAAAACGCCGCTCTGGGCAGGCCGATATCGACAAAAGCCGCCTGCATACCGGGCAGAACCCGGCACACTTCACCTTTATAGATGTTACCGACCAAGCCCCGTTGCCGTGTTCTTTCAATGATCAATTCCTGCAAGACGCCATTTTCAATAACCGCAACACGCGTCTCAGGCGGAGTAACGTTGATTAAAATTTCTTCACTCATTTGAAAAGACCTATGCCTTGCCTGGATAAAAGTTCTGCGGTTTCAAATAACGGCAAACCAACCACACCGGAAAAGCTGCCGCTAATCGACGCCACAAATACACCACCCAATCCTTGAATTGCATAACTGCCGGCTTTATCGGCCGGTTCGCCGCTTTGCCAGTAGGCCTCTATTTCGCATTCAGCCAATGATCTGAAAGTCACCTCGGTAATGCTTACCGCCTGATCGTGCTCTCGCCCCCTGAGCGAAATTGCACTATAAACTTGGTGCATTTTACCGGATAACAGTCTTAACATAGCAAGCGCGTCATCCCGATCTTTGGGTTTTCCCATAATCAAATCGTCCAAAACCACTGCGGTATCGGCAGCCAAAACCGGTAAGTTGTCGCCCAACTGCCGGACACACGCCGCAGATTTCTCAGCGGCCAATCGCTGCACATACGCCAAAGGCGCTTCATTGAGCAATGGTGTTTCATCGACATCGACCGCATTAACTTTATAAGTAACTTTAATTTGATCCAGCAGTTCCTTGCGGCGAGGAGAAGCTGAGGCAAGAATAATCTGCGCTGCCATTAGCGATGATAGGGATGGTTATGGAGGATACTCCAGGCGCGATAAATCTGCTCGGCGACGACAATGCGCACCAGCGGATGAGGAAATGTCAGTTTGGACAAACTCCATGACTCCCGCGCCAGCTGTTTGACTGAATCTGCCAGACCTTCCGGGCCGCCAACTAATAGCGAAACATGCTGCCCGCTTTCCTGCCAACGTTGCATCGCTTGCGCCAGATCGGGCGTCGTCCATGATTTGCCGGGTATATCCAAGGTTACAATATGCGTGCTTTGAGGGATTGCCGCGATCATCCGATCTCCTTCCTCTTTTACAATTCTGGCGACATCGCTGTTCTTGGTCCGTTTGCCCGGCGTAATCTCCTTAAGCACTAACTCGCATTCTCGGGGCAAACGTTTGGCATATTCATCATAACCCTGCTGTACCCAGGACGGCATACGGTTTCCTATTGAAATCAAATTTATTTGCATGCGGTGCAGGATACAGAGAACAGGCTTCTGATGCAATGAGGTCGAATGGAGTCGTATCCCATAACAAAAATAACTGACTGGAACTTAAGTAATGAGCTTACCAGCCGCTATATTAACAAACTGACACAGGAGTCATTACCGTGAACATTAAATCTTTAAAGCCGGCATTCACCGCGTCTGTTACCGACAGACTTGCGGTGCACACACCCTCCCTGGCGATAGCAGGATTAGCCATCAGCTTATTGATGACCTCTTGTACTACTGCCAAAGCACCGCCAACAATGGCGTTTTTTCCGCAAAAAACTATCAGCGCAATAGGCTATGGCACCGTTGAAAAAAGTGACCGGTATTCGCGATCGCAAATTAAATTAATGGCCATGAGAGCATCTAAAATGGATGCCTACAGAAGTTTGGCCGAGCAGCTTAATGGTATTCAATTGCGTGGGCAAACTACGGTTGGCGATGCGGAAGTCACCCATGACAATTATCAGATTTTCCTTAATGCTTATTTACGCGGAGCAAGGGTAAAAAGAACCTCAGCTATCGGCAGCGACATTTATGCCGGCGACGATACTTTTGAAACGGTTGTGGAGCTTGATTTGACGCCAAGATTCTATGAATGTATTAACGGTCCAAGCGAATTGATGAACCAGTGTCTCCAACAAAACATGGAAAGTCCGGCATCCAACACTGACGATAGCCCATCTAAAGTATCGAGCATTAACGGTTACAATTATCCCAATACCAAGGGATTTAACAACAAATAACCCAGCCAAAAGTCAGCCGAATCCTGATGGCGTGACTTTTTGTATTGTTGTATGACTTTATAAAGCTGTTATTGTCGTGAACAATTATTTTGAAAATTATCATAAATAGCATTTAATGATGACTTGCAGGAGCACCAGCTCCTGCTTACGCTCCTTGATCTATATAGTCCAAGTGGATGGCGTCCAGTAGAGCAATTCCAAGGCCAATATCTGTCCCTGTAGACACAGCAACAAACCGAGTTGATGAATGGCAAAAATAGTATTCAAATGCATATTGGTATCAGTCATCTTATTAAGCCAGTCATGCGCCACAGTTCAAAAACAACCTCCTACTAATGTAGTGACTGTTGAAGGTCAAGCCGCCATTAACAAAAGCATGCCGTTGTTAGCTAAAAAACAGGCATTGCAGGATGCTATCCGTCAGGCATCGATGCAATCGTCCGTAAATCTTCACAGCCAGACTACAGTCAACCAAAATAACGTTTCTATAGATACTGTTTCCCTGCGCTCCGCTGCTGCGGTGACCAATACCAAAGTGATTAAGGAATGGACTACCGATAATATCTATCATGTTGTCGCAATGGTGGAGCTATCCGCCGACAATTCCTGCACACCCCACTATCGAAAACGTATTATCGCAACCGCCTTCCCTTTAGTTAAACAAGAACAGGTAAGCGGCTACGAAACGCAGGATTTATACGGCGGCATTCCACGCGAGCTGAACAATCATTTAATTGAGTCCGGCGATTTTATAGGCAGCAACGCCACTAATATCAATTTATATCCAAGACCGGACTTGGCTCCGGAAATACAAGACCGCGCCGCCTATCGCCCATCAAAAGTCATGCAAATAGCCGCATCGAACGGTGTGCAATTGGTGCTGTCCGGTGTAATTAGGGATTTAGAGGTCGAATCCACTGAATACATGAGGGGCGCAGGGCCTTTGGCATTTGCCAGAAGTTTGGCGCGCGATGTCGTAGCCAGGCGCGGGGTTGGGATCGATGTTTTTGTACATGACGGATTTACCGGCGCATTACTCTTCCAGCAGCGTTATATTGACGATGTCATAGGCGATGTATGGATCCCCGCAACTTATACGGTAGGCAGTGAGCGCTTTAACTCCACTTCGACCGGCGCAAAAATAACCCAACTGATAGATCAGGCCAGTACGGATATTCGTCAGTCATTAAGTTGTTATCCTTTTGCCACGCGTATTATTGAAGTTAAGGATGACAAGGTGTTTATTGATGCGGGCGCGCAGGAAAAACTTAGCGTCGGTGATCAATTGGTGGTTTACAATACCGGCGGTGATGACTTGAATCTTGATGGCGGCCTCAGCTTTGTTGGTAAAGACAAGCAACCGGCCGGTGTGTTAACCATTCTTAATGTCACGCCCCGTTACTCCATAGGCAGCTTGGAAGCTCCTGCTCGTGATTTGGGCGTCAGGGTTGGAGACTGGGTAAAATCCTGGTAAACGGCTCGGCTCATTACAACCTAGCCTTGCTATACTGATAGCTTTAGACTATATATTTGCATTTACATTCACTTTTACCCGAGTCCATTATGGAAATTAAATCAAGCTTTTTCGGCGACCAAACCATTGACCCCAGCACCATCATTAATTTTCCTAACGGAATTCCTGGTTTTGAAGATCAAACCCGCTTCAAGCTATTTCATCAAGAAGGCGACAATCCCCTCATTTTCTGGCTGCAATCCTTAGACGATGAATCCCTTGCCTTTTCAGTTGCTCAACCCTCTATTTTCAATATCAATTACGACTTTGTATTAGATGATGCTGAAGAAGCCATACTGGGAATTGAAGATAATGCCGACGCGCTGATACTGATAATGTTACATAAAGATACATCCGACCAACCTGTCATTAAAGGGGCCATTAGATCCCCACTGGTAATAAACAGCGCAAAAAGAATAGGCTTGCAAAAAGTGCTTGCTCAAGTAGAACAAAGCATAACGCTGACCGACGCCAGCAATGAAATTAATGTTTCTGAGAGCGCATAAAGCCAATAGCAGGACGGATATCTCTTCGAAAAGAGCCCCAATATTCAATTTTTAGCAACACGCTCAAGCAATTAATAATTACTGCCGCTTTTTAGCGGCAGTTTTGCTGGTAAGGATACCGGCTAGAAAATTAATACCCAAGCGTTATTAAGTCTGAATCCCTTGATTTGCGCGCCATAAATCAGGCAATCAAGCTGAAGCGGCTTGGACAGGAATTGAACTGGCTGAACGCTGAACCTGGTTCTTTTCATTAAAATAAATCAGCGTAGGCTTATGACTTTCAGCTTCCTTTTGATCCAATATTGCAAACGCGCACACAATAATCAGATCCCCAGGACACGCTAAACGGGCCGCAGCGCCATTAACTGAAAATAACCCCGACCCTTCTTCAGCACGAATGGCATAGGTCGTAAAACGCGCACCATTATTGATATTATAAATCTGTATCTGCTCGTATTCCCTGATACCCGATAAATCAAGAATATTGCCGTCAATCGCGCAAGAACCTTCATAACCCAATTCTGAATGGGTCACCGTGGCTCTATGTAATTTCGCTTTAAGCATTGTGATTTGCATAATAAAAACTATCTAAATACCCTTGAGAACCGCGCATTATCCATTAATTGCAACAATGCATCAACTTTTAGCATTTTCCAAACCTTACAAATTCTGCTATAGCCTACCTGGAAAAACAAAGATTATCTATCAACCGGGTTTTGCCAAGCTTTGCTGCTGTCAACAAAACCAATTCTACATCATCCACATCTGCTTTTTTTAAGTCATTTGTCCTGCATATACTAAAATAATCCGGCTGAAAGCCTGCCTCCTGCAAAAACAGCAACGCCTTTCGCTCTATTTCTTCATAAGATTGCTGACCTGCTAAAATGGCATCACGCGCAACGCATAAAGATTGATACAGTTTGGCAGCGGCTGTTTTTTCCTCTGAAGTTAAATAACCGTTTCTGGAACTCATCGCCAAGCCGCTTGCCTCCCGAACTGTTTCCACACCGACTATGTCAACAGGGATATTCAAATCCCTGACCATCGTCCGTATCACCGTCAACTGCTGAAAATCTTTTAGCCCGAACAAGGCGACATCGGGTTGCACGATATTAAATAACTTACAAACAACTGTTGCAACGCCATTAAAATGTCCTGGCCTGGACGCGCCGCAATACCATTCAGACAAACCGGTTACAGATACAACCGTTTTGGCATCTTGCGTATAAACTTCTGAAACGGCAGGTTGAAACAACAAATCCGCGCCGGAGTCATTCAACTTTTCCTGATCTTCACGCTCGGTACGGGGATAAGTCTCAAAATCTTCGCCGATACCAAACTGGGTAGGATTTACAAAAATACTGACGACCACCCGATCCGCTTTTTTCTTGGCTTCATTTACCAGCTTTAAGTGCCCGGCGTGCAAATTGCCCATCGTTGGCACCAACGCAATACTTTGCCCTGCTGATCGCCATGCTCTTACAGCATCGCGTGATTCCGATATTGTATTAACTATCTGCATAAGCCTTAAAAACTATGTTCAGCCGCAGGAAACAAAGACTGCTTGACTGATTGGTGATAGGCATTGATAGCCTCCTCAATATTAGCTGCATCGCTCATGAAATTTCTGGAAAACCGCGGGCGTTTGATCGTACCGATATTGAGCATGTCATAAAGCACCAGCACTTGCCCATCGCAGTCTACACCGGCACCAATGCCTATAACCGGGATTGTTAACTGTGAGCTGATCTCTTTAGCCAAGGTTGCAGGAACACACTCCAATACCAGCAGGCCGGCACCCGCTTGCTGTAATTGATGGGCATCGGCAAGCATTTTTTCGGCAGCCGCCTGTTCCTTACCCTGAACCTTATAGCTGCCCAGTTGATTAATCGACTGCGGCAACAAACCTAAATGTCCGCAAACAGGAATACCCTGATCAACAAGGAAACTAACACAATCAATTCTCGGCCCTTCGAGCTTAACCATTTGCGCACCGCCAACCTGCATTAATTTAGCAGCATTTTTGGCCGCGATAATAGGGGTGGTATAAGTCATGAACGGCAAATCGGCGATAACGAACGAACGCTGACGAGAATTGCTAACACACCGGGTGTGATAAACCATGTCCCTGATGGTGACCGGCAGTGTTGAATCATGGCCCTGGATAACCATGCCCAGAGAATCTCCCACCAACATCATATCGACACCGACTTTGTCGATTAATGCACTGAAACCGGCATCGTAAGCGGTTAAACAAGAAATTTTTTCGCCGCGTTGTTTCATTGCAGCCAAGTCAGTAATTGACAACAGCTTTAACGTGGCTGTGGAAGCATATTGATTCATTTTATTCAGCGAAATAGCGGATTTACTGAAGCAAGGATCAATCAATCCAGCCGTTTCAGTTCATCCAGTGGACATAGGGCCAGCAGGTCGGCAATATTGCCTTTTCCGGGCACCACCAATTGCGGAGCAATCTCAAACAGGGGATACAAAACGAAAGCCCGCTCAGCCAAACCCGGATGCGGCACAATTAAATCAGGCAGCTCAATAAGCTGATCGTCATAGATCAACATATCCAAATCCAGCGTTCTTGCTCCCCAGCGCTCGGCTTTTCTGACCCGTCCGTGGTCATTTTCGATATGTTGCAGGCAACGCAGTAAATCCATCGGTGGCAAACCGGTTTCGACAGCCATCACCGCATTAACGTAATCAGGCTGATCCTGCGGCCCCATAGGCGAGCTATGATACAAACCGGAAAACGCCAATTCCTTAACTCCGGCTACGTGCGTTATTGCAGTACGCGCTGATTTTATTTGTTCGGCAGGGTCTGCCAAGTTACTGCCCAATCCTATATAAACAGTTACCAAATCAGTTTCTGAGTTTTGCATAGTTAGATACTTTAAGGCTCTGTTTTTGGCGAACTATCATTGGTCTTTTTATGATAACTTCTTTTGCGCACCGACTTGTTATTTTGAGTGCGGCGCGCGGGCTGAGTCATTTTTCTTTGTTCATTTTCACTGGCATTCTGATATTTTGTCCACCACTCGGCCAACTCGGGATCGGCACCTCCGGTCTCGGCACGTAATACCAAAAAATCATAACCCGCTCTAAAGCGTGGATGCCCGATCAAACGGCTGGGCTTAGATCCGATACGCGCATTAAATTTGGGCTGCATATTCCAAACCTCACGCATAGCCATACTAATATGACGAGGGAGAGCTGTACTTCTAACCTGACTGGCAATAATCTCATTGGCCGCATCCTGATAGGCAATGTATTCAACCTCGCCTTGCGCCATTTTTTCTTTGGCCAACATGCGTACGGGTTCCCACAAAAAGGCCGCCAATAAAAAGTAAGCGGTAACCGTTTTACCCTCGGCTATCCTGTTATCCGAATTTTCCAGAGCTTTAATTAACATCAACCGGGGGAATCCGTCTTCTTCAATCGCCAAACTGTTCTCAGTGGCAGGAAACAACACTTGAAAAAGCCCGTAATGCCTAAGCATTTCAAAAGTTTGCAACGCATAACCGGATAAAAACAATTTTAACGCTTCGTCATAAAGCCTGGCGGACGGTATGCTGGCCAGTAGCTGAACGTCGTTGTGTATCGCTTTCTCGCAATCACGATCCAGCTTGAAGCCAAGCTTTACGGCAAAACGCACCGCCCTTAACATGCGCACAGGATCTTCGCGAAAACGCATTTCAGGGTCGCCGATAAGCTTGAGTGTACCGGATTTATGGTCAGCCATGCCGCCGACATAATCCACTACCGAAAAATCCTTTATATTATAATAGAGTGCATTAACGGTAAAATCCCTGCGCCAAACATCTTCTTCAATCGTACCGTAAACATTATCCCGTAATAATCGCCCTTCCTTGTTGAGCACCTGCTTGTCGTTTTGCTCTTCTCCGGCACCTCGAAAAGTCGCAACCTCAATAATTTCCCGGCCAAAATGCACATGCGCTAGACGAAACCTACGTCCGATTAACCGGCAATTACGAAATACTTTTCTAACTTGATCAGGATCTGCATTGGTGACAACATCAAAGTCTTTAGGTTCCCGCCCCAACAATAAATCGCGCACGCAGCCGCCGACAAGATAAGCATCGAACCCTTCTTTTTGCAAACGATACAAAACCTTCAACGCATGCTCACTGATCTGGGATCGAGAAATATTGTGTTCCGCACGCGAGTATATTTTGACTCGTGCGTCGACCGGCTCAGCTTCATTTCTGGCTGATTTAATGATTTTTTTAAAGAAGTTTAAAATAGTCTTCACACCTTATTTATTTTTCTAATTATTTTGATTATATCATTGCTAATGAATTCTAACCCAATCCGCAAGTTTCTTTTACATTCCCCTTTTGAATGGAGTAGAATCATCACTCTGATTTTTTTCAAGCAATTCTAATTACATCGCGTTGCGTGTACCAGATAAAAAATCAGATAACCATTTTTTTAAACATTCGCACAAACATTAGCGTGCTTGACTGGAATTTGTTATGTTCAAAAAGATTCTTAATAGCTTAATTGACCAACCTTTGTTAACCAGCCTTTTTGCAACAGATTTTTTCATTCTTCTGTTTCATAGACCGCCATTCTTATTTTCTCTCGTAATGTTGGGAGCGCTAATGGCGATGTGCATGTATTTTGGTCAAAAACTAGCTTTATTTAAAATTTAATTGGTCGGCCAAACAAAAAATATACCGCAAAAACCAGGCAACGGTCCCGCTTCAAAACCTGGTTTTTTACGTCGCCTAACAGTAATACTTTATGATCTCCTGTTACTGATCGCCATTTTATTTGTCGCGACTGCAATATTGCTGCCTTTAAATGCAGGCGAAGCTTTCACCGCCCAACAATTCTTTTTCCCCATTTATCTACTGCTAGTCAGCTTCTTCTTTTACGCCTGGTTTTGGACTCATGGCGGACAAACATTAGGCCTGCGCGCTTGGAAAATAAAAGTACTCACACTGGATATGAAGCCCATCAGCTGGAAACAAGCTTTGCTTCGTTTCATGGCAGCCCTCTTATCGTGGAGTTTTTGCGGATTAGGTTTTTTGTGGATTCTTATTGATAAAAACCAACGCAGCTGGCACGATCATTTATCCAAAACAGCCCTTTTTTTTGACACTCAGGACCATCATTGAGCCACTACAATTACAAAACGCCAAGCCGCATAACTTACAAACAATAACTCGCGATGCCATCATGAATTGGTTTACTAAACTATTTCCCCAGAGCTCTACGCCCCTTCCGCCGGAAAAGAAACCAGACATCGCCTTCCCCACCAGTCCAAATAATATACTTACCTGCTCGGAACCTGTTTCCACCGAGCATAAAAAACTGCCGCTGACAGTTCTAAAAAAGCTGGCTCCACTTCGAGATATGGATGATGCCTATGTTCAGCAACTGGCCCACACTACATTACGCTATAGCCAGGGTTCTGTTATTTTCAGACTGGGCCAGAAAGCCAATTCCGTTTTTTATCTGCTTGAAGGAAGTGTTGAACTTCAGCCGGATAGCGACAACCGCTACACCCTGTCGGCAGAGTCATCGCTGGCCAATCTGCCGCTCAATAGCGGTAAGCTTTGCGGTTCAACAGCATTCGCTAAAACAGACATCACTATCTTGGCAATTGCAGGAGAATTTATCTGTCGATGGTCCGGAAAAAGCATCCAACAGACTATTTCCGTTGAACTCGTTGATATTGAATTGCCCAAACAAATTGCCGGCAACCGTTTTTTTACCAGTTTTTCGAGCGCCTACCGGGAAAACAAATTAAGCCTACCCTCATTGCCCAATGTCGCTTTAAAACTGAAAGAGGCAATGGAAAAAGATTTGGGCCTTCGAGAAGTCGTTAAAATTATCGGCGTAGATGCATCCATCGTCGCCAAACTTATCCAACTGGCCAACAGCCCGATATATTCGCCAATATCACCGATTACCAACTGCCATGCGGCTGTTACCCGATTAGGCCTGGATCAAACCCGCAAACTGGTCATGGGCATCAGCCTGAAACAATTATTCCGCTGCCAAGACCAGCAATTGATGGAAAAAATGCAAACCTTGTGGAAAAACAGCCTCTATATATCCAGCTTGAGTTTTGTGCTCGCGCAGGAAAACGGCACAGTCAACCCTGAAGATGCCCTATTAGCCGGCTTGGTTAGCGATATAGGTACGATACCGGTATTGCATTTTGCCGAGCAGAACCCCAATGAATACCCGAACCTTGATGTATTGGAATCGGCCATCCCGTTTTTAAGTCCGCCGGTCGGCTCGCTAGTGCTGCATACATTGGGCTTTACTCCGGAATTAGCAGCCATTCCCAAATACGCCGAAGACTGGTTCCATGAAAGTGACGGCGATAAATTGAATCTGGTCGATATCGTCATACTGGCCAAATTGCACAGCTATTTCGGTACCCACAGAGCCAAGGAAATACCGTATATGAACTCGATACCCGCCTACATTAAACTTAAAAACAGCAAATTAACCCCCGACTTTTCCCTGGACGTACTGCACAAAGCAAAAAATCGCATTCATGCAGCCATGAACTTTCTTTCTTGAGATTACTATGAATAATCCATTATTAACCAACTCCACATTGCCGTTGTTTTCCCAAATAAAACCGGAACACGTCGTACCGGCAATCGATCAATTATTAGCCGAAGCACGCTCGTCTGTAGAACAACATCTCCAGTCCACACAAAATTACACATGGAAAAACCTGATCGAGCCATTGGAAGATGTCGACGATAAGCTCAACAAAGCCTGGTCCCCGGTCAGTCACATGAATTCCGTGGTCAACAGCGATGAGTTGCGCGATGCCTACAACGCCTGTCTGCCTAAGCTCAGCGCCTATTCGACTGAAATGGGACAAAACGAAGCTTTGTTTAAAGCCTATCAATTTATTGCCGAAAGCGATGAATTTGCAACACTGGACATCGCCCAGCAAAAAATCATTCGCAATGCGTTAAGAGATTTCAAATTGTCCGGCATAGACCTGGATAATGAAAAAAAGCAACGCTACAAAGAAATCAGCCAGGAATTATCCGCTCTTGCCAGCAACTACGAAGAAAACGTGCTGGATTCAACCAATGCCTGGAGCAAGCTGATCAGGGATGAACAGGACTTGGCCGGTTTGCCTGAATCCGCTTTGGCTCAAGCCAAACAAACCGCTGAAAGCCATAACCAAGACGGCTGGATGATCACCCTGCAATTTCCATCCTATATTTCGGTCATGACTTACGCCGACAACCGCGAATTACGCCGCGAACACTACGAAGCCTTCGCAACCCGCGCTTCCGACCAAGGCCCGCATGCCGGACAGTGGGACAACAGCGAAAACATGGAAAAAATCCTGGCCCTGCGCCATGAAAAAGCCCGTTTGCTGGCATTCAACAATTACGCGGAATTGTCGCTGGCTGCCAAAATGGCTGAAAAACCGGATGACGTGACCCGTTTTCTCGAAGACTTGGCCGACCGCTCTTGGCGGCATGCGCGCAAAGACTTGGCCGAACTGCGTGAATTCGCCAAACAACACTATGGTATTAATGACCTGCAATCCTGGGATATGGCCTATTTCTCTGAAAAAATGCGCCAGCATTTTTACCAGTTGTCGCAAGAAGAAGTTAAAACCTATTTTCCAATCACCCGCGTCTTGCCGGGCTTATTTGCAATCGTAGAAAAACTGTACGGCTTGCAGATAACCGAGATCAACGATTTCGACAGCTGGCATCCCGATGTGCGTTTTTTCCAGATCCATGACCAAACCGGTTCACTACGCGGCCGGTTTTATCTCGATCTTTACGCCCGTTCCAAAAAACGCGGCGGCGCCTGGATGGACGATTGCGTCAGCCGCAAGAGATTCGACGATACCATTCAAACTCCAGTCGCCTATCTGACCTGCAACTTCACTCCGCCAACCGGCGATACACCGGCATTGCTGACCCATGACGAAGTGACCACGCTGTTTCATGAATTCGGTCACGGCTTGCACCATATGCTCACCCAGGTCGACCATCTGGGCGTTTCAGGCATTAACGGCGTGGAATGGGATGCGGTCGAGCTGCCCAGTCAGTTCATGGAAAACTGGTGCTGGGAAAAGGAGGCGCTGGCGCTGATGTCGGGCCATTATCAAACCGACGAGAAATTGCCGGATACCTTATTTGATAAAATGATCGCCGCAAAAAACTTCCAAGCAGGCATGATCATGGTAAGGCAATTGGAATTCAGCCTGTTCGATTTTCGGATTCACCGGGATTACGACCCAGAAAAAGGCGGTCGCATCTATGAAATTCTGGAGCAAGTCAGGGAACAGGTCGCCGTTGTCCAGCCACCGAAATTTAACCGTTTTGCTCATAGCTTCGGACATATTTTTGCGGGCGGTTATGCGGCGGGCTATTACAGCTACAAATGGGCCGAAGTGCTGTCCAGCGATGCTTTTTCGCTGTTTGAAGAAAAAGGCATTTTTGACCAGGAAACCGGCAAAGCTTTTTTAACCAACATCCTCGAAAAAGGCGGTAGTCAAAACGCAATGGAGTTATTTATCAACTTCCGCGGCCGCAAACCCACCATTGATGCGTTACTCAGACATAACGGCATCGCGGCATGATCTACAAAGACCTGCGCGACTTTATCAAACAGCTGGAAAAACAGGGAGAGCTAAAACGCATTACCGTTGAAGTCGATCCCTATCTGGAAATGACCGAAATCTGCGACCGCACCTTAAAACAGGGCGGTCCCGCATTGCTATTCGAAAATCCAAAAGGCGCAAATATTCCAGTGCTGGCCAACCTTTTCGGTACGCCCCGCCGTGTCGCAATGGGCATGGGCGCTGACTCCGTCACCGAGTTACGCGGCATCGGCGAGCTGCTGGCTTACCTGAAAGAACCCGAGCCGCCCAAAGGCATGAAAGACGCTTGGGAGAAGTTCCCAGTGTTCAAGCAAGTGCTGAATATGGCGCCTAAAATTATCAGCTCGCCGCCGTGCCAGGAACTGGTTCGGGAAGGCGACGAAATCGATCTCGGCGTTTATCCTATCCAGACCTGCTGGCCGGAAGATGTCGCTCCGTTGATTACTTGGCCGTTGGTGATTACCAAAGGCCCGAATAAAGACCGGCAGAATCTGGGCATCTATCGCCTGCAAGTCATCGCCAAAAACAAAGTCATTATGCGCTGGTTGGCGCATCGTGGCGGTGCATTGGATTTTAAGGAATTTCAGGCCGCCCATCCGGGCAAGCCTTTCCCTGTTTCCGTGGCCCTGGGCGCCGACCCTGCAACCATACTGGCCGCCGTCACGCCGGTACCGGACTCGCTGTCCGAATACGCATTCGCCGGTTTATTGCGCGGCAGCAAAACCGAAGTCGCCAAATCGTTAATTAACGATTTGCAAGTCCCGGCCAGCGCTGAAATTGTGTTGGAAGGCTTTATCTATCCCGGCGAATTCGCCGCTGAAGGCCCTTACGGCGACCACACCGGCTATTACAACGAAGTCGCCGACTTTCCGGTGTTCACGATCGAAAGAATCACCCAGCGCCAAGCGCCGATCTATCACAGTACCTATACCGGTAGACCACCCGACGAACCGGCCATCCTCGGCGTTGCATTAAATGAGGTGTTCGTACCGATTTTGCAAAAGCAATTCCCGGAAATCGTCGACTTCTACCTGCCCCCGGAAGGCTGCTCGTACAGGATGGCCGTGATCAGCATGAAAAAGCAATACGCCGGTCACGCCAAACGCGTGATGCTGGGCACTTGGTCGTTCCTGCGCCAGTTCATGTACACCAAGTTCGTGATCGTTGTCGACGACGATGTCGATGTGCGCAATTGGCAGGATGTGATCTGGGCGATGACCACACGGATGGATCCCGCCAGGGACTTGACCATATTGGAAAACACACCAATTGATTATCTCGATTTCGCGTCGCCGGTTTCAGGCTTGGGCTCCAAGGTGGGATTTGACGCGACCAATAAATGGCCGGGGGAAACCAATAGGGAATGGGGCAGGACTATTGTGATGTCGCCGGAGGTGGTTAAGAGGGTGGATGAGATGTGGGATAGCTTATTTTAGGACTCGCTCGCGGGGCATGCTGCCCCGTCCCACCTAGGACACCAAATTAGCCAACCATTCAGAAGGCTTCCGACTATGAGCGCGTTGGAATGTCAGACACAAAATGCATGCCCGACCTTCTATCTACATTACTAGGAATTAAGGAGTTTACATGAATGTTCAAGAATTTATTTCAACGTATCGAAATCATCCAGTGCTCTTCGTGGGAGCAGGAGTTAGCCTCCGATATTTAAATGATTCGTATACATGGGACGGATTACTTCGTAAGATTTCACATGATTTAAAAGGAAATGTTGAATATTATCTCGACATTAAATCTAGTTGTGAGACTGGTGGACAATATGGCTTTTCAAAAATGGCGGGGCTTATTGAGAAAGAATTTAACTCCGTTTTACTCTCTGATCGCAACGGAAAATTTAAGGAAGTTAATGATACTTTCTACGAGAATATGGAACAAGGCATTAATTTTAGTAGGTTCAAAATATACATATCGAAACTACTTTCTTCTATTGATATTAAAGATGGTATGACGGAAGAAGTTTCGGAGCTAAAAAAGATAAGAAAAAACATCGCATCAATTATTACAACTAACTACGATAAACTTATTGAGTCCGTATTTGAATTTCAGCCTTTGATTGGCAATGACATTCTATTAAGCAATCCATATGGTTCTGTATATAAGATACATGGATGTGTTAGTGATCCATTGAAGATCATTATTACAGACAATGACTATAAAAAGTTCGATGATAAATATGAATTAATTAGGGCACAATTGTTATCTATATTTATTCATAATCCTATCATTTTTATGGGGTATGGCATTGGAGATGAAAATATAAAGAGCTTGCTGAAAACTATTTTTACTTATGTAGAACCTAACTCTCAAGATGCAAATAAAATAAAAGATAACTTTTTATTGGTAGAATATGAGCCCTGTTCAAACTCGTTAGAAATATGCGAACATGATATTGATTTAGAAGGATTTTCAACCATACGCATCAACAAGATTAAGACTGACAATTTTAAAGAAATATATTCAGCCTTATCAAATTTAACACTGCCGATATCCGCTATGGATATTAGGAAAGTACAAAGCATAGTGAAAGAAATATATTCGGGTGGTGATATTAAAGTCAATATTACTGAGGATTTGGATTCTCTAGATAATAAAGACAAGATAATTGCTATTGGATCACCAAAAACAATCCAATATCAATATCAAACATCTGCTGAAATGATGTCCAATTACTTTAATATCATAGACGAATCAAACTCACAGTTGCTTACATTAATAAACAAATACACAATACAAAGCAGTCAATATTTTCCAGTGTTTGGATTTAGCAAAATATACTCTGAAATTAATAACATTGAGACTTTAAAAAAAAGACAAAGAGCCAAAGTTAAATCAGCACTAGAATCAATAGCTTCAACTTGTAAAATTGCGCATAATACAATTGACTCTATATTCTCGGATGATAGCATTACCGAATGTAACAAGAATAATGCAATATTTTGGCTGACATGTAATGGAGAGCTTCCGCTACATGAGGTTGAAAAATATTTACGAAATTTTTCTGATAAGTCCAACACTCCTTACCGGAAAATATTATGTGCTTATGATCTAAGAATGCATGATGATCAAAGCCATAATGCTGTAACACAACAGCCGTTCGTTAGCCCTGCAAGTCATTAAGCTTCAGGCCGGTATGTTTGAAAATGCGAGGGCCAGCCGGTTCTAGCTAACGTACGATATGCGATCTTGATTGACGTTTAATTTCCCAGCCGATGCTAAGCAGTGCGGCAAGAACTCGTTTGGCCTTTGCCGAAGGCCATTGACTCATGCAGCAACAAGTTGAATATTGATTGGAATGGGACGGCTTTCCCCGGTTTCGATGCGCTCGGCCAGTGCGCGAAGAGCTAATATTTCAGCCTTAGCCATTGCTTCGTCGGCGGTAGCGCCATACGTTAATACGCCGGGAATTTCCGGAACCTCTGCTAACCAGCGACCATCGTCCTCACGCTCATACTCAATATGAAAATTCATGATGTCTCCAGAAGTGGAAGCTCAGTAGGGTACGCTGGGTAGAGACTATAGCCGATACCCATCATAATCAATTATCGATGCGCTGGGTTTCACTTCGTGCTTTACAAGTCGCTACCGCTCTACCCATCTTACCCGGATATTGAATCAATCCGGCTAACAATCTCGCTGGACGCCAACTCCAAACCCTGCTTATAACATTCACTGGCTCTGTCTTTATCGCCTTGGGCAAACAACAAATCGCCGAATATTTGATAAGCCGGAACTGTAGGTTCGATTGATAGGCTTTTGGTCAGGTAGGTTGTCGCTTTTTGGTTATCGCCGCATTTCATGCTTAACTTACCCAGAACGGTCAGGAACACCGCATCCCGAGGATGCATAAGCAACCATTGCTCGGCGGTTTCAAGCTGTCTTGCAATATCAATCGATTGCACATTGCCATACAACACGACCAACGTTTGATCCCAGGTTGTCGACAAGGCTCTTGCCAAGCCGCCTTCAACCTTTGCGCCCGCTCCTGCGTCAATCATTGCAGCAAAATAGATCGCCGAAACGCCTTTCATGTTTTTTATGTAATCGGGAATTTCTGCCCACAGCGATTCAATTTCATCAACACTGCCTCGCTCGGCCGCCTGCTTTAATAATTTGCTGAAAGCTTCGGTCTCCAGCAGCTTTATCTCGGCTTCCATCAACACTTTATTGTTGTTCAATGATGGAATCAGTTTTCGGATGCCTTCCCAATCACCGGCTTGTTGATAAGCTTGGTGTAACAATTTTAAAACACTGGCATGAGTCGGATCGATGGAATGCAGGCGTGTCAGTGTCTCCAGGGCTTGTTCGAATTGTTTTTCCGATAAATGCAGTTCCGCCTGAGTCAGGCCTATTGCGACATCAGAACCCGGCGCCTGGTCGGCTGCTTTTTTTAGATATTCATCTCTCTTGTCAATCGCACCACGGGATTGCGCGGCTCTTGCTGCGGTCAGGTAATGGATCAACGGCGCGCCACTGTGCGAAGCATGCTTGATTAATACTTTTTCGGCTTTTTCCCAGTTGCCTTCTGCGGAATCAACCAGACCTGCAATCAGCGCTTCTTGAGAACGGTTGAATTTGATGCTGTTGCCTCGATTTTTGATTTGGCCCGGCAATCTGAGCAGCCAACCTAAGAACCTGAATAAAATGTAAAATACAAAAAAGCCCATGATCAGGCTAACCGTAAAAACGATTAATGAGGTTTCCAGGGACCAGTATCCGATACCTATCAGAACATAACCGGGATTCTCAAATCCGCCCAACCATTTATTGGCAAGAAATGCGGCGGCAACGGCGATAAGCAGCGAACCCAGAAAATACAGTATATTTTTCATTATGTACTCTCTGGATTATTGTGCGGCAGGTGCTGCTTCAACCGGCTTAGATGTCTCCGCAGGCGGAGCAGGTTCTGCCGGCTTTACCGCTTCGGCCGGATTGGCTGGCTCAACCGGTTTTGGAACCTGTTCGGATTTGGTTTTTTCAGCGGGCGGCATCGCCTTATCGGCTTCCAGCCTCAGCTTGGTAATATCCCTGAGCATTTTTAACGACAGGCTGATATCAGGGAAATGACTGCGGATTTTAATAGCATTAAACCTGTCCAGCTCGGCGACAAACTTATCCGTTTCTGCGTTCTTGGCAAAGTTTTGTCCGGTCCATTTTTTGGCATCGGCCAAGCTGGATTGGTAAAGTTGCTCATTTTGCTGAACCAGGGCGACTTTGACCATCTCCAGCTTCACTCTTAACTGCTCACGGATAAACTGCGCTTCTTCCGGCGTTAATATCTCTTTGATCGGATGTTCGGTATGCCTGAGGGTCACCATCCCTTCCAGTTGCCCCAAGGTCGAATCAAGCAAGGTTTGGCCTTCCTTATCGGTCGGCTCCGGTGCCGGCTTCGGCTGAGTTAACGTTTTTCCTGTATAAGGCAAAAACAAGGTTAAGGTATCGACCTGATCTTGCAGCGCTTGAATCGAGGCATACATACCCACGATATCGGCAACGGCAACATTACGGATAGCGGTAATATCCTTGGCGATTTGCTCGCGCACTTTAAATGCACCAGCATCCCCGCTTTCCCTGAGCCGTTGATCCGCCGCTTCCAGTGCTTCGCGGGTGGTATTTACATCGCCCATCAAATACAGGCGCTGATTGGCTATGCTTAACAAATATTCCGCATCGGCAATTAACCAGTCGCCGCGGGTCTTGCCTAATTGTCGTTGTACCTGGGAAATTGCGGCATTTAATTCGTTCCGAGCGCTGTCGAGTTTTTCGTTATGTAGCTGGGAAAAATCCGCCAGGGTTTTAGTAAAATGAGTGTCTTTCCCGGCAACATCGGCTTCGACGGTTGCCAGTTGGGATTGAATGGCTGCAAGTTGCGCCTGATAACCGCTAATCTGTTTAGATAATTCGATTAGCTGCATATCGCCTTTATTAACTTCGCCGCCTAAATTATCCTGCTGAGAGCGCAATTGCTGAAAAAGATAAAATCCGGCACCTGCCACACTTATGATGATGAGCAGCATAATGATGCCGAACCAGAGTCCGCTACGCGACCTGTGAGCTTTATTATTCTCGCTCACATTCTGTTCTTGTTGTTCACTCAATTCGGCCACTCTATTCCCCTGTCACACACTTTTATTACTGTCTCAAGAATTGCTGTATCGATAGGACTATCCGTCACAGTAATTCGATTAAATCCCATATCGGCAGCTATGCACCTGATTCTATCGCTAACTACCACTAAAGGTATCAATGACAATAGCTTATTATTTTCACCCAGCATTAAATTCAAATTTTGCAATGCTTCGGCACTGGTTACGGTAATGACGTCCAGGCTGTGTTGTGCAAGCAACTCGACAATCGGCGAGCTATCGATATGGGGGATTATTCTTTTATATACTTCCAGATAATTAACTTCTGCGCCTCTGCTGCGTAACGTAGTTGCCAGCTGTTCACGTCCGCCCTCACCGCGAACGATTAAAAAACGCTGCTTCTCGACTTGCTGTAATTGCGGCATCGCCAGCAACGCTTCACTGTTATAACCATTCTCAGGAACCAAATCGACAGGTAACCCGGCCATTTTCATGGCTTGTGCGGTTGACTGGCCCACGGCGGCAAAACGCACAAATTTCGTGCGGGGTATTTTGCCACTATTCGCCTTTAGAGCAAAATTTACTGCATTGGCGCTGATAAAAATAACCCAATGGAAGCTGTCCAGGTTCGCCAACGTATTTTTTATCTCTTCGGCAGCATCCCTCGGTACGATGTCCAATGTCGGAAACCGAACGGATATCCCGCCGCTCTGTTCAATTAAACGGCTCAGGCTTTCCGCCTGATGCTCAGGCCGGGTCACTAAAACGCGTATGCCGTTCAACACTTCACTCAACGGGCCTGCTCCTCGACAACTGCTCCATGCATTGATCTATCTCCTGTATCACTGCATTTAATGAAACAACGCTTGCAGAATTTTATCTGCACCTTGAGCCAATAAGTCTTCCGCAATCGTTTTACCAATGGCTTCGGCCTCGTCCAGTCCCCCTGTCCGCTCAGCCCGATAGATCAAGCTGCCGTCTGGGCTACCGACCAAACCGCGCATAAACAACCGTTCACCTTGCACCTGTGCGAACCCGGCAATCGGTACTTGGCAACCGCCATTCAAACGTGCGTTCATTGCTCTTTCCGCCGCTACGCACAGTCCGGTTTCGCCATCATGCAATGCGCTCAACATTTCATTGATTTCGAGATCATCGCTACGGCATTCTATGCCAATGGCGCCTTGGCCGCTTGCAGGCAGACTGATGGTAGTTTCCAGGCATTGGGTGATACGCTCGGCCATGCCCAATCTTTTTAATCCGGCTGAAGCCAGAATAATGGCGTCATATTCACCGGCATCCAGCTTAGCCAAGCGGGTGTTGACATTGCCTCTTAACGACAATATTTCAGCATTGGGGTAAAGTTCTTTAATCTGGCATTGTCTGCGCAAGCTCGACGTGCCGATCCTGGCATTAGCCGGTAAGTCGTGTAACGTCGAATAATGCTTGGAGACAAATGCATCGGTCGGATCTTCGCGAGTCAAAATCGCCGCCAAATGCAAACCGTCCGGAAACTCTACCGGCACATCTTTCATCGAATGCACGGCAATATCGGCCAATCCTTCCAACATACCTTGCTCCAGCTCTTTAACAAACAAACCTTTGCCGCCAATCTTGGCTAAAGGCGCATCAAGGATCTTATCGCCTTGAGTGGTCATTTTAACCAGCTCAGTCCTGCATCCCGGAAATATTTGCTCCAACCGTTCTGCAACATGTTCTGCCTGCCATAACGCCAAAGGACTCCTGCGCGTTGCAATGCGAATAATTTTTTCAGTCAAAAGAACACCATTCATATTTCAACAATAAATATTTTTAATTATAACCCGTGTAAGTTGATGACGGTTAATCGAACTTGAATTACCGGTCCGGGATGTGGATAAGGAGCGTTAGCAGGAGCAATCGCTTTAGCTGTATAATTTATATATTTAAGTCAATCTGCAAAAAACCACCATGACCAACGTTAATTCCGACAAGCTTTCCAGCGCCCGTTTTGCCCAAGCAACCGATGCCTTCGTTGAAGTGTTCACAGCTTCTGTCGATTTTGACCAACGTATGGCGCAACAGGACATTGAGGGCTCGATCGCCCATGCCAAAATGCTCAGCGCTTGCGGCATCCTGACTGAACAGGAACGCGACGCTATTATTGTCGGCCTTACTCAAATCGGTCAGGAAATCATTAACGGCGAATTTGTCTGGTCGATCAAGCAGGAAGATGTTCATATGAACATTGAAGCCCGCCTGACTGATTTAATCGGCATTGCCGGAAAAAAATTGCATACCGGGCGCTCCCGCAATGACCAGGTGGCGACGGATATTCGTCTTTACCTGCGCAGTGAAATCAAACAGATTTTAGGCCAGCTCACCCGCCTGCAAACAGCTATTCTGGACTTGGCCGAGCAACACGCCGACACTATCATGCCGGGTTTTACCCATTTGCAGGTCGCCCAGCCGATTACTTTCGGCCATCACCTGATGGCCTGGTTTGAAATGCTCAGCCGCGACCGGGAAAGACTCCATGATTGCTGCAAGCGCGTCAACATCATGCCTTTAGGCTCTGCGGCATTAGCCGGAACCAGCTATCCGATAGACCGCCAGATGACTTCCGATTTGCTTGGTTTCAGCCGACCCTCAGCTAACTCGTTGGACTCGGTCAGCGACCGTGATTTTGCGATTGAGTTTACGGCGGCCGGCAGCTTAATCATGATGCATTTATCACGCTTTTCCGAAGAATTGATCTTATGGTCCAGCGCCCAGTTTGATTTTATCGAAATGCCCGATGCCTTTTGCACCGGCTCCTCGATTATGCCGCAAAAGAAAAATCCCGACGTACCCGAACTGGTGCGCGGTAAATCAGGGCGTGTAACCGGTCATTTGGTTTCACTGCTGATGCTGATGAAAAGCCAACCGCTGGCTTACAACAAAGATAACCAGGAAGATAAAGAACCGCTTTTCGATACCGCAGATACTTTAATTAATTGCTTGCGGGCTTATGCGGACATGGTTCCTCATATCGAGGCCAAAAAAGCCAATATGTACAACTCAGCAAAACGCGGCTTTGCCACGGCCACAGATCTTGCCGATTATCTGGTACGTAAAGGCATGGCTTTTCGCGATGCCCATGAAGTCGTGGGCCTGGCAGTTCGTTTAGGACTGGAAAGCCAACGCGATTTATCCGAACTCTCCCTGTCAGAGCTACAGCATTTTTCGGGATTAATTACCGCTGATGTTTTTGATTATTTAACGCTGGAAGGCTCGGTTTCGGCCCGTAAACACATTGGCGGCACGGCTCCCGATACGGTCAGACTCGCCATCCAAACCGCACGGCAACAGATAACTTCAGATTAAAATAACGTCTTAGCCATGACCAGACCACACCACGAGCCTGCTATCCATTTAGGCTCTCCCGGCGAAGAGATTAGCATACAAGATCTCCAGACTATCAAGCACCGGTTTAAACGCTTGAACCGGTTACGCGAACAACGCGTCCAGGAGTTTTTGCAACCTCGCCAACAAGCATTTCTGGATTTATTACCCCTGCTTTTCCATTGCAACTTCCCGATGTTACCGGGATTTATTTCCTCGACGACACCAGCAGGAATACCTGAATACAATCCTGGCATCCAGACCATAAATGCCGCCAGGCAACTTGCAAAGAATTTCAATTATACCCGTCCGGCATCGCACATTTACCCCATTGAAGGCCTGTTCTTAATGGGCAGTGTCGGCAGCATCGCTTTTTCCAAAACCAGC
Source organism: Methylobacter sp. (assembly GCF_036845245.1). Classification (NCBI taxonomy): domain Bacteria; kingdom Pseudomonadati; phylum Pseudomonadota; class Gammaproteobacteria; order Methylococcales; family Methylococcaceae; genus Methylobacter; species Methylobacter sp. The sequence continues at coordinate 10,765 of NZ_DAIUEH010000037.1, read as the reverse complement.
GACATGGATATCTGGCTATGCCATCAGTCCGGCTTATTGCCCGGCGCCATTGATGAGCTGCAAAAAAAAGCCACCGCAATAGAGATTTGGGCGGCATCATTGGGTCTGGAAGTGCATTTCTTCCTGATGGACAGTAAACAATTCGTGCTCGGCCAAAACACCCCGATTTCCACAGAGAGCAGCGGTCAAACACAGCATTATCTATTGCTTGAAGAATTTTACCGGACGGCAATTTATATTGCAGGAAAAAGCCCTGCATGGTGGTTGGTTCCCCCTCACGAAGAAGGCAACTACACCGCCTATATCAAACATTTAATAGCCAATCTGTTCATTCCCGAGCATGAGCTTATCGACTTTGGTGGTTTCGATGCCGTCCCCGCTGAAGAATTTACCAGCGCAACCCTTTGGCATCTTTATAAAGCACTGCATTCGCCGCATAAATCGCTATTGAAACTGATGTTAATGGAATGCTATGCCAGCGAATATCCCAAGACTGAATGGCTGTGCCAAGACATAAAAAAAGCCGTTTATCAGGGCGACTATATGACGGCCGATCTCGACCCCTATTTGCTCATTTATCAAAAAGTCGAAAAATATCTGCAAAAAGCGCATAGCCATGGAAGATTAGCCCTTGCTCGTCAATGCTTTTATTTAAAAGTGATGGGGTCATCCGATAATACTATGGACTCCCAGACCAGAGCTGTCAGGGAGAAATATATGCTATCTATTGCTAAAAACTGGAATTGGCCAACATCCACTATTGATAACCTTAAATACCAGCGGCTCTGGAATATAAAAAAAGCAACATCGGAACATGCCGTTATCGTGCAGCAATTGACCCACTGTTATCGCATGATCATGGGATTCGCCAGAAGCTATGTAGCCCAAAACCAGGAAAACAGTAATGACCTGAAATTGATCGGTAGAAAGCTTCACGCCTTTTTGGAAAAAAGACCCGGTAAGATTGAAATCATTACCACGCGCTCCGAAGTCCACTCAAAAGAAAATATATTATCTATCGTAGAAGATCGTCTTCCGGGCGGCGACAATGGCTGGGCTTTGTACCTGAAAAACATACAGATGACTAACGCCGCAGATTTTGACCCCATACAAAAATGCCGGTCTCTGATCGAAATCCTTTGCTGGCTGATCATCAACGGACTCTATCACAAACAACTAAAGCTCCAATTCAGTTCGCATTCCCTTAAGATGCCGAATGAAGAATTGCATTCAACCCTGACACAAATCAATCTTTTTTTAACCCGGAACTTTAATTACGACCCTTCGCTGGAAACCTACCAAACCCTCAAAGCTCAGTTGAATTCACTGATTATTATCAATATGGGAATATCGGATGACGACGACTTGTGCGTTATGAGCGAGCGTTCCGATGCGTTAAGTTACGGCATGAGCCGCCAGTGCTTTATCCAAACTATCAACAGGATTTCACTGTCCAGCTGGGGAGAAATCACAACCAGTCAGGATGAAGGTATAGAGGGGCTGTTTAATTGTTTAACGGACATCATTAATAACAAAAAGCCGCCATCTGTGAGCGACCTGAAGTTTATTTGCCACACTCCGGCCCGGGCCAAGGGTATTATTCTTCGCGTTGAAGCTGTATTTAACAACTTGGTTAGAATTTTTGCCAAACAACATCATAATCGCTCACCCCGCTATATTTTACCCGGCGGAACTTCATTTTATGTTTTTCAGTCGACAAATAAAGCTCTAAGCTACAAAGAGCTGGCGACAAAAAAACTGTTATTAAATGAATTAGCCAGCCCTCAAGAACAGTTCAGCACCATTCATTTTGACCAGACCGTCCTCGAAAACACGCCTATCCATCTTATTTACTCGCTGAACAGGCCGCAAGTGATTCAGCTTTTTTACTATGAAAGCAAAGCCGACACCAGTGTCTATATTGTTGATGAAAAAGGAGCTTTATATATGCAGCAGCATAGCAAAACAAATCCTAACCATCTGCTAAAGCAATACTCCATTTTTTTAGAATCGCTACTCAACCGCAATCTTTTTGAAACGCTTTTGACGATTGAATATTACGAAATCAAGAAAAATCCGACCGGCGTTTTTTCTTATAACCCGGTACAACTGAAAGCAATATCCTCAAACCAGGAATTAAGCTTGCGCATCACCGGGGAAGATACTCATAAGGGCATTATCTATTCGATCTATTGTAATGAAAAAGAGTTTTCCTCGCTGGACCACGGCAATCAAGTTTTTTTTGCCGCTTACCAACATATACTCCAGTTCAGGAACGGTAAGATTAATTATCCGATTCATATTACTGACATCGACTTGCCGCTTTCCGCATTCCGCATCGACAACCCGGGAAAACTGCAAACTATTCATTATTTAAACTACAAACAGAAAATAGAGGATAAATTTAATATTTAATTTTACCTATTTATTAAATCGTCCTTCTGGAGCAGCTCGACAAACTCATCCGCCGGCAGAGGCTGACTCTTAAGATAGCCTTGGTATAAATCACAATTTTGCGTTTGCAGGAAAGCCAGCTGTTCCAGCGTTTCCACACCTTCCGCCAACACCTTAAAGCCTAAGATATGCCCCATTGCTACAATGGTCGCTGCAATTTCCATATCGTCTTTATTATGAGGAATATCATCGATAAAACTTTTATCGATTTTCAATACGTCCAAAGGAAAGTGTTTGAGATAGGTCAATGACGAATAACCGGTGCCGAAATCATCAATAGCAAGATGAACACCTTGAGCATGCAGGCTGTTCAGAATATTTGTCGTTTTATCCTGATTCTCCATCAATCCGCTTTCGGTAATTTCCAATTCCAGCTGCCCTGCCGGAAAACCGGTATCTCGCAGCACCGTTGCAACCAATGCGCTAATGTCACTGCGCCGGAATTGGTGCGGAGAAACATTAACCGCCAGAGTTATCGGCGGCAGCCCCATCTCCAGCCACTGCAGGCCTTGTCGGCAGGTTTCGCGCAGCACCCATTCGCCAATCTCCACAATTAAATTGGTTTCTTCGGCAATAGGAATAAAGCGGCAAGGTGGAATCAATCCTTCGACCGGATCCAGCCAGCGCACCAACGCCTCAGCGCCGACAATACGCCCACTGGCGATATCCATTTGCGGTTGATAGAACACCCTCAACTCCTGCTGTTTAATCGCCTTGCGCAGACGCGCTTCCAATGCGATACGCTGACGGACAGCAATCGTCAAATCTTCGGAAAAGTAAGCAAAACAGCCGCGTCCGTTATCTTTGGCGTGATACAACGCTGTATCAGCGTGATCCAGTAACATTTCAGGGTTGTCTGCATGCTGCGGATACAAGCTGATACCTATGCTGGCGCCGATCTGCACATCGTCGCTCTGGATAAGCTGAAACGATTTGCTTAAGTCGGCAATAATTTCTTCAGCGACTCGTGCGGCATCGTCCGGGTGAGTAATATCTTCCAGCAAGACGATAAATTCATCGCCGCCCAAACGGGCAACCATGTCTACCTCACGTAATCGGCTTGTTATTCTGTGGGCGACTTGTTGCAATAACTCGTCACCCGCCTGGTGTCCCAAGCTGTCGTTGACTGCTTTAAAACGATCCAGGTCGAGCATCAGCAATGCCAGCTGCTTGCCTTCGCGTCGTTCTACGTCAATCCCGTGCTTCAAACGCTCCAGCAACAAGCGACGGTTTGGCAGCTGGGTAAGCGCGTCATGGAAAGCCAGATGCTGGATTTCGTCTTCCGCCGATTTACGCTCGGTAATATCGGTAAATGAAGCAACATAGTTGGTAACCTGACCACGATCATCTGTTACGGCTGTAATATTGAGCCATTCCGGATATATCTCGCCGTTTTTACGCCGGTTCCAGATTTCGCCTTGCCAGTGTCCATCACGAGATAAACTTTCCCACATAGCCTGGTAGAATTGGTCATCCTGACGTCCTGACTTGAGCAAAGCCGGAGTTTTTCCAACGGCTTCCTCAACGCTATAACCAGTAACCCGGACAAAAGCCTGATTGACCCGGAGAATAACTTGATTGTTATCGGTAATGGCCATGGCTTCCTGGGATTCGAAAGCGGTGGAGGCGATACGCAGATCTGTTTCAGCCAGCTTACGCATGGTAATATCGATACTGGAACCAATGTACCCGAGGAATGTATCTTGTTCATCATAAAGCGGCACACCATGATCGAGCATCCAGCGATATTCACCATCAAAGCGGCGCAAACGATATTCCATACTGAATTCATGGCGGGCATCGAAAGAGGTAACGTAGGTATTAAAGCAATGCTGAAAATCTTCAGGATGTACGTTAGCTACCCAGCCATTGCCTATTTCCTGTTCCATTGTCCGTCCGGTAAATTCCAGCCAGCCCTTATTGAAGTAATGGAAATATTTGTCCGGCCTGGCAATCCAGATCAACACTGGCGCGCTGTCCGCCATAGTACGGAAACGGGCTTCGCTCTCTAACAGTGACGCCGTTGCCCGCTTGCGTTCAGTGACATCGGTGATAAAGCCGTGCCAAAGTATCGAACCATCCGCTTCCTGCTGTGGCAATGAGTTGCCGAACAGCCAACGCACCTTACCATCGTTGAACTTGACACGATATTCATGCCGCCAAGGAGTCAAGTTTTTTGCCGATGCGTTGATGGAAGAAACGATATTGTCATAATCGTCGGGGTGTAGAGCAGCGTATACCATCGACGCATCATCTCGAACATCCTCCGGACTGACTCGATAGATATCTCGGATCGCTTCACTGGCAAACGGAAAGCAGGAACTGCCATCAGGGTGCATCTGAAATTGAAATACGAGTCCGGGAACTCGACTGGCAATTTTTTGAAGGCGATCCAAAGCTTCTTGTAATGCCGTCTCCGATGCCTTGTGGTCGGTGATATCGCGAGTAACGGCAAGCAATGCAGTAATATGCCCGGATGAATCGCGTAAAGGAACCGCATGCGTATCCATCCAGCGTTGTATACCCTTGAGTCCACGCATCTCGAACTTCAGATTGCCGGACTCGCCCTCAAACACGCGCTTTATCAACGCCATAAAGGCGTCCCGATATTCCGGCGCCATAAATTGTAGTATGGGTTGACCGATGATTTGATCCAGAGACTCTGCTTCAATCATATTCAATCCGGCACGGTTTATCTGTAATACTGTTCCGTCTGCTGCCACCAGTTTCACACACTCAGGCTCGGCCTCAATGATAGCGTGCAATTGCAACTGACTCTCGGTGAGATGTCCAAGAAAGTAACCCAGCATGGCCACAACCAAAGAAGCCACAAAAAAGGATGCAACCAATCCGGTAAGCAGATAATCGGGAGGCACCTCACCCTTTAGCAATAGCCCCATCGCAGCAACAACAACCTCGGTCAACAACATCGAGAGAATCACTGAGAAAAACCATAACTGCCATACTTTGAGACGTTGGAGCAGCGGAAGAGGATTTATTTTCAAGTCAGTCCTTCGCTGTTGTTGCGGTATGCATAATTTTAGACTCAAACTTTAAATTAAGCCGCGCATTATCCCAGCTTCTTTCCAGGCGAACTTTAAAGCCATGAACAAACAATAGCGAACTCTATAATTTTTAACGATTCGTTAGTATAGCAACATGCTTATAGCCGCAATAGCTGTTTCCTACGTAAATAGACTAACCCCCTTAACTTTTGATATAATTAACAAGGTTCCCGGATACCTTAGGGTTATCCATTTTTGTAAGTTTTCATTTTCATCACTCTGGAGAAAATCTATGCCAATTAAAGTTGCAATCAATGGTTATGGTCGTATTGGGCGTAATATCGTTCGCGCGTTATACGAAGCAGGCCGTACCAATGAAATTCAAATTGTTGCAATCAATGATTTAGGCGACGCTAAAACAAATGCTCACCTGACTCAATACGATTCCGTGCATGGAAAATTTCCTTTCGAAGTGAGTGTTGATGGAGATTACATCGTCATTAACGGCGATAAAATCAAGGTATTCTCTGAAAGAGACCCCTCAAAACTGCCATGGGCAGAACTCGGTATTGATGCCGTTCACGAATGTACCGGTTTATTCACCAGCAAAGCCAAGGCATCTGCGCATATTACTGCCGGCGCAAAAAAAGTCATTATTTCAGCACCCGGCGGCAACGATGTCGATGCAACCATCGTTTACGGTGTAAATCATGATGTTCTGAAAGCATCGGATACTGTCATTTCTAACGCATCTTGCACAACCAATTGCTTATCGCCTTTAGTTAAGCCTTTGCTCGACACCGTTGGCGTGGTACATGGCTTAATGACCACCATTCACTCTTACACCAATGACCAGGTTCTGACTGACGTCTATCACAGTGATTTACACCGCGCTCGCTCAGCCACCCAATCAATGATCCCAACAAAGACTGGCGCAGCAGCCGCTGTTGGTTTGGTTTTGCCTGAACTGGTTGGAAAAATGGATGGTTTCGCAATGCGCGTACCGACTATCAATGTTTCTGTTGTTGATTTAACCTTCCAAGCTGCCAGAAATACCAGCAAAGAAGAAATTGACCAAATATTGAAAACAGCATCTGAAGGCTCATTAAAAGGCATTCTGGACTTCAACAGCTTACCACTGGTTTCAATCGATTTTAATCACAATCCTGCATCGTCAATCTATGATGCAGCATTGACCAAAGTCATGAATGGCAACCTTGTAAAGGTTCTATCTTGGTATGACAACGAATGGGGCTTCTCAAACCGTATGCTGGATACGACAATTGCTTTAGTTAACGCAAAATAACGGATTTCCCACATAATGTTAAGAAGAACCAAAATTTTAGCAACACTGGGCCCTGCTACAGATAAGCCCGGTGTACTTGAGGGCATGTTTGCAGCAGGCCTTGACTTTGTTCGCATGAACTTTTCCCATGGTTCTGCTCAAGACCACATCAACAGAGCGAACGCTGTCCGCGAACTTAGCTTGAAAACCGGCAGATTGGTAGGTATTTTGGCTGATTTGCAAGGACCTAAAATTCGCATTGCCCGCTTTAAAGATACCAAGGTGTTATTAAAAGAGGGGCAAAGCTTTGCTCTGGACATCAATTTTGATCCGATGGCTGGCGACAACACTCAGGTTGGTATTACTTACGAGCCATTAGCTTTAGAAGTCAAGCCAGGCAGCAGACTGCTGCTGGACGATGGACGTATCGTACTTGACGTGGTCAATGTTGAAAACATGCGCGTTAACTGTACTGTTGTCGTTGGTGGTGATTTGTCTAATAACAAAGGCATCAACCTGCTAGGCGGGGGTCTTTCGGCGGCCGCCTTAACCGACAAAGATAAGGAAGATATTAAAACGATTGCGATAATGAAATGCGATTATGTAGCCATTTCTTTTCCCCGCACCGCTGAAGATCTTCATGAAGCGCGCCGTCTGCTGGTTGCTGAAGGCTGTCATGCCGGCATCGTGTCTAAAGTTGAACGAGCCGAAGCTTTGGATGTTATTGATGAAATCATCCTGGCATCTGATGCTGTCATGGTTGCTCGCGGCGACCTCGGCGTTGAAATTGGTGATGCCAATCTGCCTGCCGTGCAAAAAATGCTGATTAAACGCACAAGGGAACTCAATCGCGTTGCAATTACCGCCACACAAATGATGGAATCAATGATCGACAACCCGATTCCTACTCGTGCCGAAGTTTTTGATGTTGCCAATGCAGTTTACGATGGTACAGATGTCATTATGCTATCAGCAGAAACAGCGTCTGGTAAATATCCGATTAAAGCGATTGAAGCAATGCATCGTGTTTGTATTGAAGCGGAAAAACAGCCCAAAGTTCGTGTTTCAGGCCACCGCGTTGAACTTCAATTTGAGCGCGTTGACGAAGCCATTGCAATGTCTGCCATGTATTTGGCTAATCACACCAAAATTCATGGTATTGCTGCGTTAACCGAATCTGGCTCTACAACATTATGGATGTCCAGAATCAGCTCCGGCATTCCAATTTTTGCGCTCAGCCCTAAACAAGAAACGCTTGGTAAAGTCACTTTATATCGCGGTGTTTTTCCGGTGCTTTTCATCCATGACCTTAGCGATCATGCTGAAGTAAACAGGGCTATCATTGCGGAATTAAAAAGGCGCGGAGTCGCTACTGACGGTGACACATTCATTATCACTCAAGGTGACCTCGAAGGAATACCGGGAGGCACTAACGCTTTAAAAGTTATCACGGTTGGATAATAACTCTTTTCAGCGTTGTACTGATCTCCTGATAACTCTCAGTCCGAGAATATTACACTTCTAACAAATATCACATCTCAATTAATAGCCGGAAAAAATTTTTCAGGCTATTAATTATAGAGCATTCGCTATCCTCCGGAATAAGTCTTAATTCTGGGATGACGTAGTTCGGCTCGCAAATAGTCGGAAAACAAATCGGCCTAGGAGCCTGTCGGACTTATCAGCTTTTACGTTTCATATATTGTAAAATAGCACTGAATTCAACAATTTCACCGGCATGATTTTATGAGTCGCTTTATCCAATTTGATCGAAGCCAACAGTATTTGCTTCCGCCGTCTGTGGACGAATGGTTGCCGAAAGGACACTTGGCGCGGTTTATCGTTGAGGTGATCGATCAGCTCGATTTGTCCAAGTTGACGCGCCGTTATTCCGGGAGTGGTTCAGCGGCTTATCAGTCGGCAATGATGTTGGCCTTGCTGGTCTACGGCTATGCCAGCGGCACCTTCTCCAGTCGCAAGATCGAGAGGGCGACTTACGATTCGGTAGCTTTCCGGTTCATTGCCGCCAACCATCATCCCGACCACGACACCCTGGCCCATTTTCGCAAGACCTTTCTGGTGGAGATGGAGGACTTGTTTGTACAAGTTTTGAGCTTGGCTCAGGCAATGAAGCTGGTCAAGCTGGGACAGATTTCGTTGGATGGCACCAAAATCAAAGCGAATGCCTCAAAGCACAAAGCCTTGTCCCACGGCCATATCGAAAAACTGGAAGCCCAGCTACGTGAAGAAGTGCAGACCTTGCTGAAAAAGGCGGCGGACGTCGATCAGGAGGAATTGGCCGACGGGATTGACTTGCCAGCCGAAGTGGCACGCCGGGAAGACCGCTTAAAAGCCCTGACGGAAGCCAAGGCCAAGATTGCCGAGCGGGTTAAAGAGCGCGACGAACAGGCCCAGAAAGACTACCAAGAAAAACTTGCCCGCCGTGAGGCCCTACGCGTAGCGGGTAAAAAGCCCCGAGGCAAAGAGCCGAAAGCTCCCGAAATCGGCCCCCAAGCTAAAGACCAGATCAACCTGACCGACGAAGAATCGCGCATCATGCCGAGCGCCAACGGCGTTGTACAAGGCTACAACGCCCAAGCTGCCGTCGATGTCGACAGTATGTTGGTCGTCGCCACCACACTCACCCAGCACACCAACGACAACCAGCAAGTCGAACCGATGTTGAGCGAACTGAAGGCTGTGCAAGACAAGCTCGGCAAGCCGGAAACACTACTGGCTGACAACGGCTACTTCAGCAAAGACAATATCCAGGCCTGTGTGGATCACAAGATTACACCGCTCATCGCATTGGGCCGGCAAATCCATCACCTACCACTGGAACAGCGGTTGACGCCCGATGCGCCCGAACCTGAAGCCGCTGATCCACTGGTCAAAATGGCCTGGAAACTTAAAACCCAGAGTGGTCGTGCGCTTTACGGCAAACGCAAAAGCACGGTCGAGCCGGTATTTGGCATCATTAAACAGGTGCTGGGCTTTCGCCAATTCTCGTTAAGAGGCCTCGACGCAGTGACGGGTGAATGGAAGTTGGTAACGATGGCCTTCAATTTAAAGCGGATGCATGTGTTGTCCGCAGGATAGCGGGAAAAATGACCCGAAATCACTCTTAGTTAGGCAGAACTGGGATAAAGCCCGACCATTTTTCAATGTGGAACAGTGATAATCGGTTTACGAACCGAGGAATCAATGCCGCCAAAAATCCGTATAGGGCAAGCAATGGTCGGAATAATGCAGAGCCCTGTCCGACAGACTCCTAGGGACTTTTTCAAGGCATTCGCTTTGACTTTAGGAAATCCGCGCGCGGTAGCAACAAGCGATGTGATTGCGTTGAGAGCGGCCTTGGGCGTTGGCATTTCTGGGAGCCGGCCAACTGTTTGAGTTCGCGGTGAAATTCTTCGACCTGCCAGCGCACGTCGTTCGCGTATTGAGCGATCTGCGCTGGCAGGTTGACATTCATTAGTGATGAGCCAGTCAATGTCGCCGTCTGGGGCGACCAGCTTGAATAATTTGACCTTAAGATACTTTTTTCAGTTTGACGATGATGCCGGATTGAAGCCATTATTCGGCTCTGTTTCATGAAGTTGCTCACCACATCGTGGCTGACATGATCCAAATGCTCGGACAGATTGAAGCTGGTGTAGTTGATCGGCGTGCAGATCAACTACACCTGAGTTCGGGATAAAAAAGCAGTGGGCGAGTATCCGAATTTATCATAACCTATTGTTTATTAATATAACATAAGCGTTAGGATGACTTCTGTCGCTTATTCGAGCCCACTTGGGAACAGCATTTGCTGTCATCCTCAGAGAAAAAGCGCAGACGACGGCGTGAGTTGAGCATGGGTGAGCTGATGACGCGGGCCGTCATTTCATCAACTGCATTTTCGCCATTTCAAGAGCTTTTACCTGGACTACGCTAATTGTGTCCGGCGTCAACTATCCTGTCCGAGTGACGACAATTACCTTGGCCGGTTTTAGTTGAAAAAATTTTGATTATTTTTTTA